>JALRCN010000178.1 GCA_023257295.1 Nitrosomonas sp.
TTCTACAATACCGTCAAACCTCATAAGGGTTTGAATAATGCTACTCCTTATGAAATACTCAACGCTTATTTTAATCAACCTCTCTGTAAACAACCCTAAGATTTCTTACAGTTGCGCTCAATCCAGCACTTCGGCTAAAAAATTGGCCATCGCATGATAAGCCCGCTTTGCCGCTGTTTCGTTATAGACCGTGCCAAATCCTGGGTTATTGGCTTTGGGGTTGGTGAACGCATGCATCGTACCGCCGTAAACATGCACCTGCCAATCTGCATGGGCTTGGGTCATTTCGGTTTCAAACGCGAGCACTTGTTCGGGCGGCACCATCGGATCGTCGTGGCCGTGCAGGCATAGTATTTTGGCATTGATGCTTCCGTTGGTAATTTTTCCGGGAGCAAAAATACCGTGAATGCTCACCACCCCGCGCACATCGGCACCCGAGCGCGCCAATTCAAGTACGCACATGCCGCCGAAGCAATAACCGATTGCCGCTATCCGGGTTGCGTCGACGTACGGCAATTGCCGCACAGTGTGCACTGCGGCATTGATTCTGCGCCGCAGCAATGCGCGGTCTTGCGCAAAAGGCGCCATCAACGCACCATTTCTTTCCGTATCGCCGTCGGCACCGACTATGCCTTTGCCGTACATATCCAGTGCAAAACCGGCATAACCCAATTCAGCGATCCGTTCCGCGCCTTTACATGCCAATTCGCGCCGCCCGCTCCAATCGTGCGCCACCAACACCGCCGGTTTGGATTTAGCGGTATCGCGATACGCCAAATATCCTTCCAATAGCGTATCGCCATCGTGATAATCGATTGTTGTCGTAATCATATCGCCCTCTTTATTCAAAAATGTTAATCTGACATTGCACATCCAATCATTGACTCACCAAGGAATCCGATCATGACAACTCTATCGCTATCGAAATTTGCCGGTATCTCGGCCCTTATCTTTTACGCGTTCATGCCGCCTGTTTTTGCTCAGGATTTGTTAACACAAAAAGTTTTACCGCTGGAATTATCGACCCAAGCCGCAATGGCAGCAATCAAAAAATGCCATGACGATGGATTCAAAGTCAGTGTCGCCATCGTCGATCAATCCGGATTGCT
This sequence comes from Nitrosomonas sp., assembly GCA_023257295.1. Classification (GTDB taxonomy): domain Bacteria; phylum Pseudomonadota; class Gammaproteobacteria; order Burkholderiales; family Nitrosomonadaceae; genus Nitrosomonas. The sequence goes on from JALRCN010000178.1 coordinate 1,110, forward strand.
CAAAGTGCAGCTCAAAGCCGACAGCGCTGGGCCGCATACGCTGGACAGCAGCCGCCGCAAGGCATATACCGCCAACAGTTTGCGCGATTCGACGCATAAATACGCGCAACTGGTGGTGCAAAAACCAGAACTGCAAAGCTTGACGCACTTGAATGAAAATATTCTGCTGGTCGGCGGCGGTTTCCCGATCAAGATCGGTGGAGAAATCGTCGGTGGCATTGGTGTCGGCGGCGCACCGGGTATTGAATTTGACGAAGTCTGTGCCAGTGCGGCGCTGAAGGTTCTGAAAGCGGACGATACGTTTGAGAAGCGATGATTATCGCTTGCGCACCATTGCCACGTATGCAATAAACATTTCTTCCAGAAACAAACGCGGGTTCAGCGGGTGGCGCGACAGGCGCTGCTTGCCGTTGAGCAGCCGTGCAAAGCGGATGCACTCGATCAAATCCAATCGCGCGCTTAATGCCTCGATTGCGGAAACATCGTTTAGGCAATAACGGACTCGCCCGGTCGTGCGGTAACTGATCAAATCGTAACACCATTTCTGCAACCAATCGACCACGGCCGACAAGCTTATTTGCTGAAAACTGTCCGACAGCGACAAAGGATTTAACCGCGCGGGATGAGCGATTTGCTGCACAAACCGCGAAAACTGTATCGCCTGCTCGTTCTGTGCCAACCGCAAAGCGGCTAATGGCGCATAACCGGCTGCTGCCAAAGCAATTTCCGGATCGCAAATGGAATGTTGTCTTAACCAAGCAACTGCGGCTTCCCAATCCGGTACTGGCATCGCGATTTGCTGACAGCGGCTGCGTATCGTTGGCAGCAGGCGCTGCGGCTGATGCGTCACCAAAATAAATAACACGCCTTGCGGCGGTTCTTCGAGTTTCTTCAGCAGCGCATTGGCGGAAGCCGTATTCATTGTCTCCGCAGGATAGATCACAACGATCTTGTCGCCTTGCTGATGGCCGCTTAAATACACAAAATCGTCGAGCTTGCGGATTTGATCGATTCCTATCTGCTGACTGGCGCTTTTTTTTGTAACTTTGTCGTCGGCAGCTTCCTTATCGATCTCGTTTTCCGCCTCGATCGACAATGCCTCCGGCACAACCGGATAAAAATTGGGATGCGCATTCTGCTCGAACCAGCCGCAGCTCAAACATGCACCGCAAGCCTCTTGTGTCGCCGTCGGCGACACACACAGCCGCGATTTCGCCCAATGTCGCGCAAAATCGTATTTTCCGATACCTTGACGGCCTTGCAACAACAACGTATGTCCGCGAAGCTGTTGCATCTGCGACAGCCTTTGCCAAAGGGCTCGCTGCCAGGAATGGATTTCAGTCATGCGGTAATAGCGGTTGCAAAAGACGCGTAACCGCAGACTTCACATCATGCAGCGATTGATTGCTGTCGACGAGCTTTATGCGCTGCGGAAATCGTCTTGCACGATCGCGGTACGCCAACCGGACACGCTCGAAGAAATCGGCGCGTTCGGTTTCAAAACGATCCGTATCCTTAATTTGCCGCACGCGCTGCTGCCCCAGATCCACCGGCACATCGAAATACAAAGTCAAGTCGGGTTGCAAACCGCCTTGCACCCATTGCTCCAAAACAGCGAGCTTATCCGGACCCAAGCCACGGCCGCCGCCTTGATAAGCAAAACTCGCGTCGGTAAAACGGTCGGAAATCACCCATTGGCCTTGCTTGAGCGCAGGCAGAATCACTTTATCCAAATGCTCGCGGCGCGCGGCAAACATCAATAGCGCTTCGGTTTCCGCATTCATCGTCATGGATTTATCCAACAGGATTTCGCGCAATCGTTCGCCCAATTCCGTGCCGCCCGGTTCGCGGGTGACAACGCAAGCAATATCTGCACGTTGCAAGCACTCGACGATCCACGCAAGCTGCGTCGATTTACCAGCGCCATCGATGCCTTCGAGGGTGATGAATTTGCCTGGCGTCATTTTTCGTTTTGTCGCTTGACCAAGATGGGTTAACATGCGGATTGGTTTCAATTCGCTGCATTTTACCATGAACATCGATAGCGCCGGATTACTCGACAGCGCCGCATTTATCCTCTCCCCCAACTGCGACGAGCGCCCGCAAGGCGAAATCGTCGACTTGCTGGTCATCCACCACATCAGCCTCCCGCCCGGTCAATTTTCCGGCGACGATGTAATTCAATTTTTCACCAACCGGCTCGATTGCGATTCTCACCCGGCTTATAAATCGCTGCAAGGCGTCAAGGTTTCCGCGCATTTCTTTATTCGCCGCGACGGCGCCGTGATCCAATTCGTGCCCTGCGAAAAACGCGCCTGGCACGCCGGCATCTCCTCTTGGCAAGACCGGGAACGCTGCAACGACTTTTCCATCGGCATCGAATTGGAAGGCAACGGCACCGTGCCATTCACCGACGCGCAATACACCGCATTGATCGCACTGACAGAATGCTTATGCGCCCGCTACCCGATTCAGCACATTGCCGGTCACTCGGATATAGCACCCGGACGCAAAAACGACCCGGGGCTTTGTTTTGATTGGGAACGGTATACCAGCGGCCTAGGAATCTGTCGGACTTAAGACTAATCTACCAACCTGGTCAAGTAAAACCGGACATCCCAGTTAAGCAACTTTCATCGATTTTGCTGCTTCTGTTTCATATTGGTTTGGGGATTTGCAATCCAGATATGAATGCAGTTGAAATGTAACCGATCTGGAATGATCGCAAGTTGACCTGCAAAGAAATGTTTCATGATACATGCAGATCAGGCCAAAGGAAGAAAAAGCATTCACTGTGAGGGAGTGATTTATTTGGTACTAGAAAAAGAAAAAAAGTGCGAAAAGCTCATGTATAGCTGGTTTGGTAAATATTTACATCAAAATCCTTAGATGGTCATATCGGTTAACGACATTCCAGAAATGCGAGCCATTTTTAACGGCCTGTCGTTACAAACAACCGATATTAATTACACAGTAGGAGGAGCAGGAAAAACCGCAAAGCGATCTGAGCTGATAATCATGAATTTTTAGAAAATTATCAGTACCAAATAACGCGAAAAACAGTACCAAATTGCGCGAAAGTTTACATTCACGTTTCGTTAAATGCTACTGCAATAGGCTTGGGAGTCAACTGAAATGGTGAAACGTTATGCTCATCTGGTACCCGAGCAATTCAGGAAACATGCATTGGTTGTAGATGAACTCCTGAATGACACAATTTTGACACAACAAGATAATTAGGAAACCATAAAATTAATGTAATCTATTGATTTTATGGTGCCGACACCAAGAATCGAACTCGGGACCTTCTGATTACAAATCAGCTGCTCTACCATCTGAGCTATGCCGGCTATTAAATTGGACAATCCGGATTGCGTTATTATTTGATTATGCGCAATATTGGCTTGCTTGATTTTTTGGGCGGCGGATCGTCGTCTGTTTGCGATATTCCGCTTAAATTTTCCATATTCCCTTGATTAGTCGCGTCATTATCAGGAGAAAATGCCATCCCTTTGTTTACTTCTTTTGCAAAAATCCCTTGTACTGCGATTATCGGGATTTGAATTTTTCTTGATGCACCGCTAAATCTGGCCATAAAACTAATCTCATCATTTGTAATGATCAGATCCTGTACTGCATTGGCACTAATATTGAAAACAATTTCGCCGTTTTTTACATATTCACGCGGCAAGTCTAGATAATCATAGGCTTTTACGGATACAAACGGCGTAAAGCCACTGTCTATGCACCATTCAAATATTGATCGAATTAAATAGGGCTTCGTCGATTGAGCGCTCATTTCATTTACGCATCACTTTTTCCGAGGCGGATAGTGCTTCAATGAATAGCGGTCGGCTGAACAATCTTTCAGAGTACTTCAACAACGGTGCGGCTTGCTTGGGCAAGCGAATCCCAAAATGCTCGAGCCGCCATAGCAAAGGAGCTATCGCGACGTCCAGCATGGAAAACTCATCACCCAGCATAAATTTTTGTTTTTCAAAAATTGGCGAAATAAGCGTTAAATTTTCCGCAATCGCAACACGCACTTTATCCATTACTTTCTGATCCGTGCCATCGAAAGCATCAATATGACAAAACAATTCCTGCTCAAAACGAAACAGCAGCAATCTTGCACGCGCTCGCATGACCGGATCGGCTGGCATCAGTTGCGGGTGGGGAAAGCGATCGTCAATGTACTCATTGATAATATTCGATTCATAGAGTACTAAATCGCGTTCCACCAGCACCGGCGCTTTCCCATACGGATTCATTACGACCAAGTCTTCCGATTTATTATTGGGATCGACATCAATCACTTGAAAATCCATATCCTTCTCGTGCAATACGATTCTGCACCGATGGCTATAGGGACAAGTGATTGTTGAATATAACGTCATCATAACAACAGATTCTCTGATTTCTTATTTCGCTATATATTCAGCAAGCTTGATGTCAATGAATATCTCTCCAATATTCCTTCTTCAGCACATAAGACAAAACAAACATTCCGAGCAAAAACAGCATTACTTTGATGCCCAGTTCCTTACGAGCATTGGCATGCGGCTCACCCAAGTAAACCAGATAATTAACCAGATCGCCGACAAATTTGTCGTAATCGGATGCGGACAATTGCCCCGGTTTGTTGAGCGCCAAGCTCTTTTGATCGCCTTTAACTACGAGCTGTTGCTCGCCTTGCAGTTCATACAACACATGCGGCATCGCAACACGATCGAAAACAAGATTGTTCCAGCCGGTTGCCGTTGCATCGTCACGATAGAAGGCACGCAGGTAGGTATATAACCAATCGGCACCGCGTGCACGCGCAATCACCGACAAATCGGGAGGAACCACACCAAACCATTCTTCACCTTCTTTTTTCCGCATGGCGGATTGCATCAGATCACCGACTTTCTGCCCTGTAAACACCAATTTATCGAGAATCTCTTCGTTGGTGTAACCGATATCGCGATGACGGTTATAGCGCATATAGCTTGCGCCATGACAGGTCAAGCAATAATTAACAAAGCTTTCTGCACCCCGCTTCAATGAAGCATTATCAGTGATATCAACTGGCGCCCGATCCAGCGGCATGCCGGATTCTCCAGCAATAACACCAAACGGAACCATGCATAAGATTAATAAAGCAAGCGTTATTTTCTTCATTTTTTTACTCTTGTAGTCTTTTTGGTTCAGGCTTTGTTTTATCTATCTTGCTATACCAAGGCATCAGAATAAAGAAAGCAAAATAAATAATCGTAAAAATTTGCGCTAGCAATGTGTATAAAGGTGTTGGAGATTTTGTTCCCAACCAGCCCAAAACGAAAAAGCTAATCACAAACAGTATCAATGCCACTTTGAAATAAGGTCCTTTATAGCGTATTGACTTAACCGGACTTCTATCCAACCACGGCAAGAAACAGAAAATGACCACCGAACCTGCCATTAAAATCACCCCCCAAAGCTTAGCATCGATTCCGAGGAAATTAACCGTTACTGCGCGTAGCATTGAGTAATATGGTGTGAAATACCATACCGGTGCGATGTGATCTGGGGTTTGCAGCGTATTGGCAGGAATAAAATTGTTATATTCCAGAAAATATCCACCCATCTCCGGCGCAAAGAAAATAATCCCGCAGAATGCGAATAAAAACACTACGACACCGACGATATCTTTAACCGTGTAATAGGGATGAAACGGAATACCATCGACGGGAATACCGGTCATCGGATTTTTATTTTCTTTTATCTCAATGCCGTCTGGATTATTTGATCCGGTTTCATGCAAAGCCAAGATGTGTACAAAAACCAATACGATCAATACCAATGGCAATGTAACCACATGATAGGCAAAGAATCGATTGAGCGCCGCATCGGATAAAGTAAAATCGCCTAATAACCAGTGCTGCAGCGTATCGCCGATACTTGGAATCGCTCCGAACATACTGACGATCACCTGCGCGCCCCAGTACGACATTTGTCCCCACGGCAGAATATAGCCAGTGAACGCTAAACTCATCAACACAAAGAATATCGCCATACCGACCAGCCACAGAAGCTCGCGCGGCTTACGGTAGGATCCGTATATCATGCCGCGGAACATATGCAAATACACCACGAC
>JALRCN010000049.1 GCA_023257295.1 Nitrosomonas sp.
TATGCCGGATTGATCGCTGCGGGTTTTTATCCCAATCCGGTCGGAATCGCGGATTTCGTTACGAGTACCACACATAAAACGCTACGCGGTCCGCGCGGCGGCGTCATTATGGCCAAACCCGAGCACGAAAAGGCACTGAATTCAGCGATCTTTCCGCAAACGCAGGGCGGTCCGCTGATGCATGTAATTGCCGCCAAGGCGGTGGCATTCAAGGAAGCGGCCAGCCAGGAATTCAAGAACTATCAAGAGCAAGTGATCGAAAATGCCCGCGTCATGGCAAAAGTATTGACCAATCGCGGGCTGCGGATTGTATCGGGACAAACCGATTGTCATTTATTTTTGGTTGATTTGCGTGCGATGAATCTCACTGGCAAGCATGCGGAAGAATCGCTTGAGAAGGCGCATATTACAGTGAACAAAAATGCCATTCCGAACGACCCACAAAAACCTTTCGTGACCAGCGGCATTCGCATCGGATCGCCTGCTATCACGACGCGCGGATTCAAAGAGCTGGAAGCGGAGCAATTGGCGAATCTGATTGCGGATGTGTTGTCGGCGCCTGACGATGAAGCGGTTTTGTCTCGTGTGGCGACAGAAGCGAAACGGTTGTGCGCGAAGTTTCCGGTATATGGATAAAACCGGCCGGGCACATCGAATTCCCTATTCGTTCAATGCGTAATTAAGTATGAAATGCCCTTTTTGCAATACCGACGATACCAACGTCATCGATTCGCGCGTCAGCGAAGACGGACATAAGATACGCCGCCGCCGCCGGTGTCCGTCTTGCGACAAGCGTTTCACCACGTATGAGACGATCGAATTGCGTTTACCGCAAGTGGTGAAACATGACGGTACACGGGCGGAATTCGATCGCAATAAACTGATGATCGGTTTTAAACGGGCGCTGCATAAACGTCCGGTTCCCACCAGTTACGTGGATGCCGCCATCGACCGTATTGTGCAAAAACTGCTGGCACTGGGCGAACGTGAGATCTCTTCGCGCAGTATCGGCGAAAGCGTGATGGAAGAGTTGTATAAACTCGATAAAGTGGCGTATATCCGCTTTGCATCCGTCTATAAAAGCTTCCAGGATGTCGACGATTTTCGCGATGCCATCAAGGAAGTGCAAAAACCGCATCAGCAGGCGTAATCAAAGAACCTTCCCGCGCCGTATCCGGCAGCATGTTTCACCGGATACCTATTAACGACATTAATACGGTTCACTGCATGAGAAATCCGTCTTAGATGTTTACCGCACACGACCACCAATTTATGGCGCAAGCGCTGCGGCTCGCCGAGCGCGGCTTATACACCGCCACACCGAATCCCCGCGTGGGTTGCGTGATTGCACGCAACGGCAAGCTCGTCGGCAGCGGCTGGCATGAGCAAGCGGGACAGCCGCATGCGGAAATCCATGCATTGCATAATGCGGGCGAAGCTGCGCGCGGCGCTACAGCCTACGTTACTTTGGAACCCTGCAGTCACCATGGACGCACGCCGCCTTGCGCCGATGCGCTGATCGACGCAGGCATCGCCAATGTAATCATTGCAATGGAAGACCCCAATCCTATGGTATCCGGGCGTGGATGCGCCCGCCTGGAGCAGGCGGGCATTGCCGTGCAGACAGGGTTATTGCATGCGGAAGCGCACGCATTGAATATCGGTTTCGTGTCGCGCATGGTGAAAAAGAAGCCTTGGGTGCGAATAAAAGTTGCGACAAGCCTGGATGGCAAAACAGCGCTGAATAATGGCGCGAGCCAGTGGATTACCGGTGAGGCGGCACGACGGGACGGGCATCAATGGCGAGCGCGATCATGCGCCATTCTGACCGGTATCGGCACAGTACAAGCGGATGATCCGCAACTCACAGTACGGCATGTAAAAACGACGCGGCAACCGAAAAAGATTGTTGTCGATCGCCACTTGGCAATTTCTTCGCATGCAAAATTATTGCAAGGCAGCGGGGAAACGTGGATCTTTACGGCCAACGAAGGCGATACGAAAAAAAAAGCCGCACTGCATCGCATGGGAGCAAACGTTATTGTTTTGCCCGATACCGGGGGCGCTGTCGACCTGGAAGCGATGATGGCGATGCTGGCCACCGATTCCGGAATCAACGAAATACTGGTGGAAGCGGGGAGCGGGTTGAACGGCGCTTTGGTTGCCGCAGGCTTAGTCGATGAGCTGGTCATTTATTTGGCACCGCACCTACTTGGCAATGCCGCGCAAGGAATATGCAAACTACCGGAGCTGACGCAACTGGATCGGAGAAAAACGCTCGCTATTCAAGATCTGCGTATGATCGGATGTGACATCCGCGTGGTGGCAAGACTTTAACAGGTCGCTGACAAACGTTCTCGAGGCAGTCGATACAAGAAAGAAACAGGCGAAAATTAGCATAATAAAGCATATTGACCCTGTTTCTAACGCTGCAGCGGCAACGCAGAAGCTCTCAGCGATGTACTTATCAATGGTGATGATCGTGCGGGCCATGCACATGCTGATGCGAAATTTCTTCCGGCGTGGCTGGACGAACTTCGGTTACCGTGCAAGCGAAAGTTAATTTCATCCCGGCAAAAGGATGGTTGCCATCGACGATGACACTATCGTCGGTCACATCGGTCACTTTATAAATAATATAATCGTCGGAATCTTCCGCAGCGCCTTCAAAATGCATACCTATCGACACATTCTCCGGAAAAGAATCGCGCGGCTCGATGCGAATCAATTCGGCATCGTATTCACCAAAGGTATCGTCCGGCTCCATCGAAACGGAGCAAGAATAACCCACCTCCATTTCATGCAACGCCTCTTCAACCAACGGAAAAATACCACCATAGCCGCCATGTAAATAGCTGATCGGCATATCCGTTTTCTCCAGAATTTTTCCTGAGGCGTCTGTCAATTCATAAGTTAGCGAGACCACGGTATTTTTTTGTACGCGCATGGTAGATATATCCTCTGTTGAAAATTAGGGAAACGTTGAAATTGGCTGCACAAGCAATCTGCTGCGTCGGGCGGTGCTCGGAAATTCGCCTATCGCTATGATATGTCTCATTTCCTACGTTCCATCCGCCTTGCATCTCATCTTACCCGCAGAATTATTCAGCGTTTTCTTAGAATTTTTATAATAATCAAAAACAAATTAACTAAACGCGCATTATACGCACAAAGTTAAATTTTCTCGCATCCGATAGATGGAAAAGTCTATCATCTGGAATCGGTGCGATCGCTCGCTATCGCTGCCTTAACCGGCGCAAAGCTTTGCCTATGTATTTCACACGCGCCATATGCTTGCAATGCCATCAAATGCTTTTGGGTTGGATAACCTTTGTGGCGATCGAATCCATATAGCGGAAAGAGCTGATGCAGTCGCATCATTTCGTCATCGCGTGCTGTTTTGGCCAGAATTGAAGCAGCGGAAATTTCTGGGATCAGGCTATCGCCATTGACAATCGCGCGCGCGGGGCAGTTCAATTGCGGAATTTGGTTGCCATCGACCAGCGCCAGATCCGGAAGAAAAGACAACTGCGCGACCGCTCGTTGCATCGCGAGCAAACTTGCTTGCAGAATATTGAGCCGGTCTATTTCCTGTACCGTTGCCGATGCAATCGCCCATGCAACGGCATAGTGTTTGATGGCAATCGCGAGCGTATCCCGCTTTTTCTCGCTCAGTTGCTTCGAATCGGCAAGCCCGTCAATGGGATGCGCTGAATCCAAAACAACGCATGCAGCATAAACCGGCCCTGCCAGCGGACCTCGTCCTGCTTCGTCGATTCCGCAACAAATCAATTGATTGATGCCGACAGCAATCGAAATGAAGCGGGTTAAACCGCCCTAGCCGTACACATCAACTGCGCTTCAGTAACCAATTGATCGTCTACTTCGGCGCGGGCGGAATATTTCCATAACCCCTTGATCTGGCGTTCTATGGCAACTTTAAGTACCAACTGATCGCCCGCCATGACGGGTTTTTTGAAACGCACGCCGTCGATACCGACAAAATAATAAACCGAATCGGTTTTATTGGTGGTATTTTCGGTTTTGAGTGTCAATAGCGCGGCCGCTTGCGCCAATGCTTCCACAATCAGAACCCCTGGCATGACAGGATAATGCGGGAAATGCCCGACAAAAAACGGTTCGTTGATGGATACATTTTTCACAGCAATGATATCCTTCCCCTCTTCGAGCGAAATAACCTTATCGACAAGCAGCAACGGATAGCGGTGCGGTAAGTATTTCAGAATTTCGTGAATATTCATGGCATTCATTGTTTTTCCTTATGATTCCGGAGGATCCGGATTATTCCTTTGCACTATCGAGCGCTTTCATCACTTTGTCGGTGATGTCAATGCGCTGGCTTCGATACACTGAATCCTGCAGTTGCAAGATCAAATCATAGTTTTCTGTTTCCGCAATCTTATGAATGGCGTTATTGGTTCGTTCCAGAATAAAGCTGTATTCTTCATTCTGACGTACGTTGAGGTCTTCGCGCATTTGCCGCTGAGCGCGCTGATATTCGCGGCTGAGATTGGCAAGATTTCTTTCCAAATTGCGCCGCTCGGTTTCGTCCAGCTTCTGTCCGTCCTTCTCGAGCTTATCCTGCAGCACTTTGGCTTGTATCGCCATTTTCTTAATGTCCTCATCACGCGGCAAGAACTCTTGATCGATTTTCTTTTGCGCTTGAATTGCCGATATCGATTCGCGCAAAATTTTCTCGGTGTTGACTACGCCGATTTTAATGTCGCCTGCATGGGCGATACTCCAATCAATCGTCAGCGCGATCAAAAATAAAACGGGTAGTAATGTCCGGCAACAAGTTGTTTTTAATGGCGACACCGATAGCCTCTCAATAAAATTAGAACTGCTGACCGAACATGAATTGGAAACGCTGCAAATTATCCGCTGGAATGTCGTTGAGTGGTTCAGCCAGACTGACTTTCAGCGGCCCCATCGGAGAAACCCAGGTTAAGGCTATCCCTGTGGAATAGCGTAATAGACCGTTAAGCTCATTGAATTTGTTGAATGTCGTTCCGCCATCTACAAACACACTAAATCGCAATGATCTGTCTTCTTTCATAAAAGGAAGCGGGAACATCAGCTCAACGTTACCTACGACACGCTTGCTTGCACCAACAGCAAAAAATCTGGAACTATTTGGGAAACCCAGTGTAGGATTGATATTCGGAATAATCTCATCCCGCGGCCCCAGTGAATTCAAATCATACCCCCTGATTGAATTGTTACCGCCGGCGAAAAAATTCTTGAAGAAAGGCAACGATTTTCCTGTATAGCCATCGCCATAACCGGCCTCAGTGTTAACCATCAACGTCATCCAATCGGTGAACGAATAAAACCATTTTTGGTGATAGCTGATTTTGTAATAATTCAGATCCCCGCCTGGGGCGCTTACTTCACCGAACAAGCGATGAGTTGTTCCCGACATAGTCCAGATCGCGCTGTCGCGGCGATCGCGCGCCCAGCTGACCGTCAGCGGGAAATTGTTGGTCGAGTGACCGAATTCTTGAACAAAATCGGTATAGCGCTTCGGACTGTTGGTGAATGTACTCAGATCAGTATTCTCAGCCGCGATACCGAAGGAAATGATATCGTTTTCTGCAATCGGGATACCCAACCTTAAGCCCGCGCCCATGGTTTCGGTTTTAAATTCACCGAATCGCGTCAATGGTCGCGTGTCCAAATCACGTTTATAGATATCGAATCCGAGGCTAATCCCGTTCACCGTAACATAGGGGTTAGTAAACGATGCGGCGTAGGTTTTGTTAATTGCACCAGTGTTGACATCCAAACTGAAAAAATTGCCGGTACCGAAAATATTATTCTGCGATATCGAACCGTTCAAGATAATGCCTTGCCGATCCGAGTAGCCAGCACCAAACATGATAGATCCCGTTGGCCGCTCTTCGACCTTGACCTTGATATCGACTTGATCGGTTTTATTCGGTACCGCAGGGGTTTCTACGTTAACGCTATTAAAAAAACCCAATCGATCGACGCGCATTTTTGAGAGATTGATATTTTTCGTCGAGTGCCAGGCACCCTCCATTTGCCGGAATTCTCGGCGTATCACCTCATCTTTTGTCCGGTCATTCCCGGTAATATCGATTCGCCGCACGTAAACCCTGCGACCCGGATCGATGAAGAAAGTAAATGCCGCTTGCCGTTTTTCGTGATCGATTTCAGGATTGGCGTTGATATTGGCAAATGCATAACCATCGTCACCAAAGCGATCTGTAATCGACTTAATCGATTCGGTCAATTTTTGTCGTGCAAAAACCTCGCCGGATTTAATCAAAATCAGCTTGCGAATCTCTTCTTCGGGTACCAACAGTTCACCGGCGACTTTGATATCGGAAACGGTATATTGCTCGCCTTCAGTGATATTGATGGTGATATAGATATCGCGCAAATCAGGCGTAATGGAGACTTGCGTCGATTCGATATTGAATTCCAAATAACCGCGATCCAGATAATGCGAGCGCAGCGTTTCCAAGTCGGCTGATAATTTTTGCTTGGAATACTGATCGTTTTTGGTAAACCAGCTTAACAAATCGGGTTTTCTGAGCACCAAGATGCCGCGCAATTCCTTATCGTTGAATTTCTCATTGCCGACAAAGCTGACTCTCTTAATTCTAGCAGTCCGGCCTTCGGTAATATCGAAATTGATCGCAACCCGGTTGCGCTCCAGCGGCGTCGTTGTGGTAGTGATTTTGACGGCATACTTCCCACGGCTGATGTACTGGCGTTTTAGTTCCAACTCAGCCCGTTCCAGCAACGAACGGCTGAAAATGCGGGATTCTGAAATACCCGCTTGCTTCAAGCCTTCCAGCAATTTGTCTTTTTCAAACTCTTTGGCACCATTGATCACAATTTGAGCAATAGCTGGGCGCTCGATCACCTCTACAACGAGCACTCCCGCTTCGGATTTTAATTTGACATCCTTGAAGAACCCGGTCGCATACAGTGCCTTGATCGCCGCGGTGGCTTTTTCATCCGTAAGTTCATCACCTACCTTAATCGGCAAATAGCTAAAAACCGTACCCGCTTCCGTCCGCTGTATACCTTCCACGCGAATATCTTTTATGATGAAAGCTTCGCCCGCCCACGCCGAGGCCACAACAAAAAAACTGACTAACGCAACAAAATACCTGAATTTCATTATCTAACCGGCGATAAGTCGACTGATATCGTTATAAATGGCAAACAGCATCAATGTAAGCAGCATCGCCAAACCGATTTTCTGACCAATCAAAATAGCACCATCCGAAATCGGACTCCCTTTCACGATTTCAATTAAATAAAACATTAAATGCCCGCCATCCAAAATCGGAATAGGTAATAAATTCAACACTCCGATGCTGACGCTGATCAATGCCAGGAATGCCAAATAAGACACCAATCCCATTTGAGCGGATTGCCCGGCATGATCGGCGATTGAAATAGGTCCACTGATATTTTTCCAGGATACGTCGCCGGTAATCATTTTTCCCAACATTTGTAGCGTCAAAATAATTGTCTCCCAGGTTTTTTCCACCGCTTTTCCCCATGCCTGACCTGGCGGATAGCTGACCGTGACGAGCAATTCGTCGAATTCCCCTTGATGAACGACGGGGGTAATCCCTATTTTACCCACTTGCCTACCGTTTTCCGATGCAGATTCCGGCGTAACCGTCAGTTCAATCAACCGATCGTTACGCAAAATCTCCAGTGTCAACAATCGCCCCGGATTACCGCGAATATGCTGCACGAGATCCGCCCAAGATTGCGTTTCTATCTCGTTGACAGCGATAATCTCATCGTTGACCGACAACCCAGCACGATCGGCAACACTGCCAGCAATCACTTGTCCAACAACCGGATTGATACGCGGTTGATAGCTGGTAAATCCAATGATGCCCGGGAAATTTGTACTCAATTCATTGGGGTCTATTTGACTTAAATTTAGCTGCCGCCAATGGACAGCTCCGCTTTTGTCAACAGTTTGCACTTTGATATTGGTTGACCGATCAATTGCGTGACGCAACAAAGACCAGCGCGCATCCTGCCAACTGGCGACGGGCTCGTTTTCTATACTGACAATGGTTTCGCCGACTTCGAATTTTGCCTGCGCCGCCGGTGAGCCGGGTTCTACGGGACCCAGTACCGGCTTCATGCCGTTAATACCCAAAATGAACAACCACCAATATAAAACGATGGCGAGCAAAAAATTGGCGATGGGGCCCGCAGCGACAATCGCAAAACGACGACCAACCGGTTGACGATTGAATGCGCGCGGCAAATCTTCATGCGGCACTTGACCTTCATTTTCATCGAGCATCTTGACATAGCCGCCCAGCGGAATCGCGGCAACCACCCACTCCGTTTGATCTTTTCCAAAACGCTTGCGGAAAATTGGTTGACCGAAACCGATACAGAAGCGCAATACTTTAACGCCGCTCCAGCGAGCGACCAAATAATGACCGAACTCATGGAAAGTAATAAGCACGCCCAAGGCAATGATAAAAGCAATGATCGTATAGGTTATCGACATGTCATTTCATTGCGTCAGCAACTGATAGAGGGCTCTGCGTAAAATTCAAGCGTTCGACTGGACAAATCAGGATACTACCACTATTAACGAAAATAAAAAAACTGTATACACCATCTGCAGCACCGTCTCCCGCTCGATTTATTGTTGCGCGACAAGCCAGTCGCATGCCTTGCTGCGCGCCAGCGCATCCGTGCTTAGCACATCGTCAAGCGTCGCTATTTCCTGCGGCGGGATGGTTTGCATCACATGCTCTATCATGGCCGGAATCGCAGTAAATCTCATTTTCCCGGCAAGAAAAGATTCCACTGCGACTTCATTGGCTGCATTCAATACGGCGGGCATATTTCCACCCACGGTAAGCGCCTGATAAGCAAGCCTCAAGCAAGGAAATTTTTCAAAATCGGGTGCCTCAAAATCCAAACGCGCAACTTTGAACATATCCAAAGCGGATACGCCGCTATCGATCCTCTCCGGGAACCCCATGGCATGCGCTATCGGCGTACGCATATCGGGATTGCCCAATTGCGCGATGACCGAACCGTCGACATAGGCCACCATCGAATGAATGACGCTCTGCGGATGAATCACCACCTGAATCTTATCGGGCGGCGCATTGAATAGCCAATGCGCCTCAATAACTTCCAATCCTTTGTTCATCATGGTCGCCGAATCGACCGAGATTTTTTGTCCCATACTCCAATTCGGATGCGCACATGCCTGTGCAGGCGTCACATCACTTAACGATTCCAAGGACGCACACCGAAATGGTCCTCCGGAAGCGGTCAACAAGATGCGGCTAACGCCCTCGCCTGCCAAATTGCCGTTGAAATGCTGCGGCAATGACTGATAAATTGCATTATGCTCGCTATCGATCGGCAACAAAGTCGCGTTGTACGCTTTTACCAGATCCATAAAAATGCGCCCGGCCATCACCAACGTTTCCTTATTGGCAAGCAAAACCAATTTTCCCGTTTTGGCAGCGGCAAATGTCGGACGAATACCGGCAGCACCTACAATCGCCGCCATAACGGCGTCGATTTCCGGCAGCGAAGCGACACGCTCCAACGACTCGATGCCGGATAATACCTCGGTTTCTAATCCATTTTCCCGTACAGCATGCGCCAATTGCGCAGCACTTTCCGGATTCAGCAAAACAGCAAAGCGCGGTTGGAACCGCTGACACTGCGCGAGCATTTTTTCAACATTGTTATTCGCTGTCAGCGCAAAAGCTTCAAAACGCTCCGGATGGCGTGCAATGACATCGAGTGTGCTGTCACCGATACTGCCTGTAGAACCGAGTATGGTTATTTTTCGTATGGTTTTCATGATGCGGGTGAATAAAATGCAAGTAAAGCCAACATAGCAAACGGCAATGACGAGGTTAACGCATCGATACGATCCAATATGCCGCCATGACCGGGCAGAATATTGCCGCTATCCTTGACACCAGCCTGGCGCTTGATTAACGACTCGTACAAATCGCCGACGATGCCGAGAATGGCCATGATCAGCAACAACGGGATCAATGTTGCCGATAGCGCTGTCTCATCGGCTGAGAAATCCCAAATCAGGCCATACGACAAAACCGCGACCAAAGCACCCACAACGCCTTCCCAGGTTTTATTCGGGCTGATTTGTGGTGCCAGTTTATGCTTGCCGAAAGCGCGTCCGGTAAAGTAGGCCGCCGTATCGGATATCCATATGGTCGCCATGAGTCCCAGCAACAACAAAGGACTGATCGCGCGCAACTGATACAACGCCAGACAAGTCGGCAGCAGCACGATCCAGCCGATCAGCATCCAAATTACCGGATTTCGCACAACATAGAAGCGCCTGAGATAAAGCGGCGCGCTAACAAACCAGAAAGCTGCCGACAAGCTATAGGCCCAAATCAGGTTGGTCGAATAAACATCGACCTTCACCGATTCGCTCGCCAGGAATAACAGCTCGCCACCGACAAAGGTCGTCAATAGCATAAACAAAATGGTGTTTCTAACCGATAGACCGGCTAATCGGCTCCATTCGCGCGATCCGGCAATTGTCAATCCCAACAATGCAATCGCCCAGAAAACATCCTGAAAATAAAATAACGCCGAGAGGAATAAAGGCAAAACGACAATAACGGTAAGAATGCGCGCTTTCAGCATGAAAAGGTCTTTTTTATCCTTCAGTATTCAGCACAACCCGGAGTTGCTCGCTGGTACGTCCAAAACGGCGTTCGCGCTGCTGGTAGGACTGTATGGCCAACTCAAGTTCCCGCTCATCGAAATCCGGCCATAAGGTATTGGTGAAATATAACTCGGTGTAGGCAAGCTGCCAGAGCAGAAAGTTGCTGATCCGGTATTCCCCGCCGGTACGAATGAATAAATCCGGCTCGGGCGCATAACTTAAAGCCAGATACTGCGATAAATTTTCTTCTTGGATATGCGACGGCAAACTAGGCGCTTGCGCCATCATTTTCCGCACTGCCTGCATAATATCCCAGCGCCCGCCGTAATTGGCGGCAATCGTAAACGTCAGTTGCGTATTTCTGGCAGTCAGCTGCTCGCCGACTTGAATGGATTCTATGATTTTAGTATCGAATCTCGACAAATCGCCAATGACCTTAAACCGTATGCCATTTTCATGCAATTTGGCGATTTCCTGTTCCAATGCGGTCAGGAATAACTGCATCAAGGAAGTGATTTCTTCGTTGGGCCTCCGCCAGTTTTCGCTGCTAAAAGCAAACAATGTGAGAAAAGCAACGCCGCGCTCCATGCAGGCTTTGATTACACCGCGCACCGCTTCAACGCCTTGCTTGTGCCCGGAAATCCGTGGCATAAAACGGCTTTGCGCCCAGCGTCCGTTTCCATCCATGATGATGGCGATATGCTTGGGAATGGATCCCTCGGGCATTTCCAGCATGGAACTAGGCTCCTGAGCCATCGTTAGACAGCCATCAGTTCGGCTTCTTTGACTTGTAATACCTTATCGATTTCCGCGATGTAGCGGTCAGTCAGCTTTTGTATGTCATCTTGACCCCGGCGCTCATCGTCTTCCGATACTTCCTTGGATTTCAAGAGTTCTTTCAAATGCGCATTGGCATCCCGGCGCACATTTCGCATCGCAACGCGCACCGTTTCCGCTTCATGTTTGACAACCTTGAGCAGATCACGGCGGCGTTCTTCAGTCAGGGCCGGCATAGGAACTCGTATCGACTCGCCCACTGACATCGGATTTAAACCCAAATCGGATTCACGGATCGCTTTTTCGATGGCATTGGCCATTTTCTTTTCCCAAGGCACAACACCGATGGTGCGCGCGTCGACAAGCGTAACGTTGGCGACTTGATTGATCGGCGTTTGCGTGCCGTAATAGTCGACCGTAACATGATCCAACAGCCCGGTATGAGCCCGCCCGCTTCTGATTTTACTTAAATCCACCTTCAATGCTTCCAGGCTCTTTTGCATTTTTTGCTCTGCGGATTTTTTTACATCGGCAATCGTCATATCTATCCTTCTACATCGATTTTCAAAAGGCGTTAACTATTATCGCATCAAACGGTCACCAAGGTTCCCTCGTCTTCTCCTGCGATTATACGTTTTAGTGCGCCCAGTTTGAAAATACTAAATACATTGAGCGGTAATTTCTGGTCGCGGCACAATGTCAGCGCGGTAGCATCCATAACCTGCAGGTTACGGGCTATCGCTTCCTCAAACGTCAATTTCTGGAACCGTGTCGCACTGGGGTCGATTTTCGGATCGCTGGTATAAATACCGTCGACTTTCGTAGCCTTGAGCATGATATCGACATTCATTTCCATCCCGCGCAAAGCGGCGGCGGTATCGGTCGTAAAAAAAGGATTGCCCGTTCCCGCAGCGAAAATCAAGACCTTACCGTCCTTTAAATAGCGCATGGCACGCGCACGGACATAAGGTTCAACCACTTGCTCAATATGCAAAGCGGATTGGATGCGCGGCACCAATCCAGCCAACTTCATCGCATCTTGCAATGCCAATGCATTCATCACCGTGGCAAGCATTCCCATATAATCGGCGGTCACTCGCTCCAATCCATCATTGGCTGACTTCATGCCACGGAAGATATTGCCACCACCGACGACGATGGCGATCTCAACGCCCAATTTACTGACTTCTCCGATCTCGGAAACGATTCTGCCCATGACCGCCTGGTTAATACCATAAGCGTCATCACCCATCAGAGCTTCCCCTGATAGTTTAAGCAGAATTCGTTTATACACTGCTGCGGTCATTGTCGTCGGTTGCGAGAAATAACGGGGATCTTATTTTGATTGACCCATTTGCGCTTTGACTTCTTCGGCAAAATTTTCGGTTTTCTTTTCGATACCTTCGCCGACGACAAACATCGTAAAACCGTTCACTTTAGCGGACTTCTTCTTCAGCAATTGTTCCACGGTTTGATCGGGATCTTTTACGAACGGTTGCCCCAGCAAGGTGATTTCGGCCAGATATTTCGCGATGCGCCCCTCAACCATTTTCTCGATGATATTGGCCGGTTTTCCGCTGTCGGCAGCTTGTGCGGTAAAAATTTGGTGCTCGTGCTCCAGCACGTCCGCAGATACCTGCTCTTTGGATACGCATATCGGCTTGCTGGCTGCGATATGCATCGCAATGTCTTTGCCCAGCGCTTCATCGCCGCCGGTGTAGTCGACCATGACACCGATTTTGGTTCCATGCAAATAATAAGCCAATTGACCTGTTGTAGCATGGCGTCCGCAACGGCGAATGCTGATATTTTCACCCAATTTCATCACCAGCGCTTTACGCGACGTTTCAACCGTCTCGCCGCTTGGCAACGCCGCATCGCTTAATGCCGCAACATCGGTCAAGTTTTTGGTCGCAACGATCCCGGCCAGATTCTTGGCAAAATTGATAAAGTCATCGTTTCTGGCAACAAAGTCGGTTTCGCAATTGACTTCGACCAGCGCACCGCTTGAACCATCCGCAGAAACATAAGCGCCGATAACGCCTTCGGCAGCAATTCGACCGGCAGCTTTACTCGCTTTCGCGCCGCTTTTAATCCGCAAAAGATCTTCGGCGGCTTTCATGTCGCCATTGGTTTCCGCTAAAGCTTTTTTGCATTCCATCATGCCGAGCCCGGTCATTTCACGCAGCTCTTTGACCATACTTGCGGTAATTTCCGCCATATTCACTCCAGATACAAAATTAGTTTATGAAAAAGAGACAGGACGATCCCGACTGCATCCAAACCGCCGGCAAAACGGCAATCGATTAAAAGCAATCGATTGCTTATTCTGCCGGTCGTTAAGTTAGTGCTGCACCTTATTCGGTTTCTTCCGCGCTTGCTTCGACAATTTCCTGGAGCGAATGATTTCGCCCTTCCAGGATAGCATCCGCGACACCGCGCGCATACAAACGAATTGCACGGCTTGAGTCGTCATTCCCAGGGATAACGTAGTGCAAACCGTCCGGACTGTGATTGGTATCGACAACACCGATTACCGGAATACCCAGTTTCCGCGCTTCCGTGATGGCGCCTTTTTGATAGCCGACATCGATGACAAACAGCGCATCCGGCAGGCCTTTCATATCCTTGATGCCGCCTAAGCTGCTGTTGAGTTTATCCAATTCACGCTGAAGGTCGAGCGCTTCTTTCTTGATCATTTTGTCCAATGTACCATCCTGCACCATGGTCTCCATATCGTGGAGACGCTTGATCGATTGCTTGATGGTTTTGAAGTTGGTCAACATACCGCCAAGCCAGCGCTGATCGACATAAGGCGAACCACAACGCGCCGCTTCCTCGCGCACAATATCGCGCGCCTGACGCTTTGTACCGACAAAAAGAATGACGCCCCGATTGGTGGATAATTGCCGGACATATTTCATGGCTTCTTCATACATCACCAGCGTTTTCTCAAGATTGATGATGTGAATTTTGTTGCGATGGCCGAAAATGTACGGTGCCATTTTGGGATTCCAGAAGCGTGTTTGATGACCGAAATGTACCCCAGCTTCCAGCATTTGCCGCATTGTTACTGACATAAAGTTCTCCTCGATTTAGGATTGAGCCTCCATTCGCCGCTTGCGCTGCAAGCGCATTAAGTGAATGTGTGTATTTAATTCGGTTGCGTCGGCAGAGCGTTACCGCCAAAACCACAACCAAATTATCTTTGCATTATAACATGTTCCAATGCCCGCTCAATTACCTTGTATATTTCTCGCAGTTGTCGCTCCGATTCCCGGCGTTTGCGGCAGCACCTCGAATGCAAACTGACCGCATCACAATTCGTTGTACGAAAAATCACAAACCCCTACGCCCAGCGAAATCATCCCGCCTTGCGAGCGCGATACAATGCAACGGTACCGAAGGCAGTGCGAAAATAGGCGGTTTCTTCGATCGACTGAAACCCCGCTTGCGCGATAAAAACCGGCAACAAGCCGATCACGTTGTCGTAAATCTCTTCAAACCAGCGAATCACCAAAGAAATCATCCACATGAACCTATCGTGCGGCTTGCCAAAATCCATTACATGCAATTCGCCGCCCGGTTTAAGCACGCGAAATGCCTCGCGTAGCGCTTGCTGCCTATCGGCGCGAACCAAATGATGTAGCATCAGGCTGGCAAACACACGATCGAAGCTCGCATCGGGATAAGGCAAGGCGGTAACCGATCCCTGTTGCCAGAATAACGTTTCTCCGGTCTGCGCAGCTTTATTCTTGGCGATATCCAGGATCGCGGCATCCATGTCGATGCCGTGAACCTCGGCATCCGGCTGCACCTGTTTGATCATCAGCATCAAGGTTCCTGTGGAGTTGTCCCCTTTTGACGGACACATTAAATTATGTGTAAAGGAGAAGGAAGATGACTCAGAAATACAAACCTGCATACCCAGAGGAATTGCGCCAGCAGATGGTGGAATTAGTTGCGATGGGAAAAAATCCCAATCAGCTATCCAAAGAATTTGGCTGTCACGTTACTTCGATACAAGCATGGTGCCGAGCGGCGGGTGTTCA
>JALRCN010000133.1 GCA_023257295.1 Nitrosomonas sp.
TTACCTTCCAGATTCGGGTTTGGTAGAGCCGCCAGATTTCCTGACGATCCAGTAAAGTTAAGCGGGTGCGTTTATGTATGTTCATCTACAGTATTCTCCCAAATACTGTAAACAACGCTAGAAATTCTTACAGCTAATGGAATTTTCTTTGTATATAATCTAACGCATCCAATACAATGACTTTTCTCTTATAGAGTTATCGATTCACACATGCATACTGTTCTAAAGCGACTGACCATTTCGGCATTACTTGTCACTTTTCCCACTTTCGCCGTCGCAAGCAGCAAAAAAGATGTTTTCGACATGGAATTGGAGCAGCTGATGAACATCCGTGTGGAAACCGCCAGCCGCAAATCCGAGTCGTTAATCAAAACTGCTGCCGCGATGCATGTTATTACGCAAGACGATATCCGTCGCATGGGCGCGACTTCACTGCCGGAAGTGTTACGCGGTGTTCCCGGATTGCATATCGCACAAATCGATTCGAACAACTGGGCGGTCAGCATTCGCGGCCTGAATGATCGCTTCAGCAATTCGTTATTAGTCATGATCGACGGGCGCAGCATTTATAACCCGTTATTCGGCGGCGTGTACTGGAACATGCACGAAACCCTGCTCGAAGATATCGAACGCATCGAAGTGGTACGCGGCCCTGGCGGTACAGTATGGGGTGCCAACGCGGTGAATGGCGTGATCAATATCATCACAAAAAACGCCAGGGACACGCAAGGTGCACAATTCACGCTGCTCGGTGGATCGCAGGAAGGTATCTTTAGCGCACGGTACGGCGGCATGATGAACGATCAGATCAGCTACCGGCTTTTTACCCGAGGCAAGCGCGTGTAGGAATTCAACGACACGCCACAGCATCCAGCCAACGATCAGTGGCGTGATCTGTCGTCCGGTTTTCGTGTCGACGGCAACATGGATGCAACCAGCAAATGGACATTGCAAGGCGGTTACAATGTCGGGCACGCGCATAGCCTTACCACCACGACTTCATTGATGCCGCCATCCTCATTACCAATCTCGGATCATGTCAGTTACCAAAGCGGCAATGCCCTATTCCGCTGGGACAAACAATTTTCAGACAATAATCGCTGGCGCGTGCAAAGTTATTACGATTTTTTTGGGCGACACGCACTTAATGCACTCAATCGTATTCATACCATTGATCTGGAAATTCAAAACCAACTGAGATTCGCTGCGCTACAAAAACATGAATTTGTTTGGGGTGTGGGCTATCGTGCAGTTATCGACGACCTGGATTCAAGCTTTATTGTTTCATTCAATCCACATCAACGTTATACACGCACGTTCAATGCCTTCATCCAAGACGATATTCAACTGACCGACAAACTGAAATTCACCGTCGGTTCGAAGGTAGAGCACAACAGTTACACCGGATTTGAATTTCAACCCAATGCCCGTATGTTGTTCTAAATCAACGACAGAAACAGTGTTTGGGCGGCAGTTTCACGCGCAGTGAGAGTACCGACTCGATCCGAAAATGATTTTCGCATCAATTTCCTGGCGACTCCCGGTAGGGATCAATTTTCTCCACCCGCGCTATTTAGCCTTTTTGGCAACAGAAGTTTGGTAACGGAAAAAATTTATGCAGCAGAAGTCGGTTACCGTACGCTACTGCCCAATACTTTATCGTTCGATACCGCCGGTTTTTTCAACTACTACGACGACTTGATCGGCACTCGACCCAACGTCGGATTCGAAACCAATCCTTTTCCACCGCACCTGCTGATCGGCAGTCTATTGAGCAACAACCTTACGGCAACGGCCTACGGTGCCGATATGCAAGCAAAATGGCAACCGGTCGATTACTGGCAATTAGCTTCCAGCTATACCGTATTTAAAATGGATGCGCACTATCAAAATGGATTTGTCGGTAATCCAGCTGACATTACCAACCTTGAAAGATCATCACCTCGTCACCAATTTTCGGTGCGATCTGACTTGAAATTGCCGCATAACCTGGAATTCAACACCATGTTTTACTTTACCGACAATATTCAAGCGAGAAGTTTGAATGTTCCTGTACAAGGGCGATTGGATTTGAGGTTGGCGTGGACACCATCGAAAAAACTGGAACTGGCAATTATCGGACAAAACATTCTGAACAAACAGCATCAAGAATTTACTACGGTGGATATTTTCAGTACTCAAATCCCGCGCAGCGTATACGGCAGGATCATGTATCGATTTTGATGTCGCATCGGGCAATGCTGCAACGCCCAATGCGAATCGAATGATAAAACTAGTGAACGATTATTTCTTAACGAAATCGACCAGCTTCTGATAGGTAAACAAGTAATCCTGTGACTGCAATGGCGTGTGGCATTGAACGCAATTGAGTTCATTGCTTTTCACCGAACCGTCCGGATTGTACAGTGCAAATCCCCAATTACCTGTGCGGCTTTCTTTTGAGAATGCAGCATCCCAGTCGCTTCTGTTTTCCATTACGCCGACCGCTGCCAGTGAATCGATTTCAAAAACACCATCACTGCCGGGTATTGGCTTTCCTTCCGCATCTTTCTTAGGCGTATAGATTTCCATCACGATAACAGCGCCGGAGTTATCTTGATTCCCTTGCTTATAACCGGCAATCGCCGCATCATTGGCATACAGCTTAGCTACTTGGGTTTGATTGCCGCGATTGATGGTGGCGTACTGGGTAAAAGTTTTGGCATAGTCGGCAGGAAATTTAACGTGATCCGGATCTCCACCGGCAGAAACGCAAACCGGCGCTATCGCAAATGCCACTACTGCCGCTTTCAATAAATTTTTCATAGCTCCTCCTTAAATTATTATTGGACTCCCTAAACAACTGGATCATTATCATAACGCATTACGCGGCGAATCATAATTACTTCGCCAGATCGAACACCAATTGGATCGATAAATAAATCACCAGCATCGCCAGCGCCAAGTGAACGGCAAAACTGACCGGTTTCTGGCTGACAGCTTGCAGGAAAGTTTTATTCTTCCCCTCCCGTTTCAATTGCGCATATTCCTCACGCATTCTGATGACGCGTTCCTTTTGATAAGCATCCAGCAATACACGCGCCTGCGAAAATTGATCGTCATTTTTCAGCCAAATTGCCGCTATCGATACCCCCCAATTCCCCGCCGATGTTTCATAAAAATCAATCGCATGATTAGCCAGCAGTTCGCGCACATCGTTGGCTTCCTCGTCGGAAACGCCGTTCAGTCGGAATAAAATTTTTGCCATGACTTTTCTTATCTTGTGTTATGTTCTTGAGCAAAGAAAGGTTCGCATCTTCAACCCACCGAAGTCAAGCTGATGACAATAACCGTTAATCACTGATGAATTAATCAAAACCGATGAAAAAAACCATACTGATTACAGGATGCTCAAGCGGCATCGGTTACTGCGTCGCCAAAGGGTTGCATGCGCGCGGTTATCGTGTGTTCGCAACCGCGAGAAAGAAAGCCGATGTGGAAAAATTATCGGCGGAAGGACTGGAAAGCTTCCGGCTGGATTTGAACGACTCCAACTCGATCAATTTCGCGTTTGAGGAAACCCTGCGTCGCACCGATGGCAAATTGTATGCCTTGTTCAACAACGGCGCATTCGGTCTCCCCGGTGCAGTGGAGGATTTAAACCGAGACGCCTTGCGCGCGCAATTCGAAACCAACGTGTTCGGCTGGCAGGAACTTACCAATCTCGCGATTCCGGTCATGCGCCGCCAAGGTTACGGCAGGATCATCCAAAACAGCTCGGTGCTGGGCTTCGTTTCGATGCCGTACCGAGGCGCGTATAACGCATCCAAATATGCCATCGAGGGATTAAGCGACACGCTGCGACTGGAATTAAAAGGCACGGATATTTATGTCAGCTTGATCGAACCCGGTCCGATTGCAAGCCAGTTCCGCATGAACGCGGTCAAGGCGCTGGAAAAGTACGTCGACATCGAAAACAGCGTTCATCGCGAAAAATATCAAGGCGTGCTGACGCGCCTGAACAAACCGGGGCCCGCAGTACCGTTCACACTGCCGCCCGAAGCGGTGCTGAAACGAGCAATCCTCGCGCTGGAATCCGATAAGCCGAAACCGCGCTATTACGTGACCTTTCCAACTTATCTGTTTGGTTTCCTCAAACGCATCCTCAGTACGCGCGTGCTGGATGCGATACTGGCAAAATCGGGAAACAGCAATTGATAAAAAGTTTATGGCTGATTGGTTGACGTTGTGCACCGCTGCAGGATTTGCCATGCGATTTTACCGGTGAAAGGTTCGCCTTTGAGTGTTGCGTTGACTGTTTTGTCGTCCGATTTCCGCAACGTCAGCACAAAAGCATAGATCGATCGGTCGTTCTCGGCGCGCTGCGCCGCTGACGATACTTCCGCCACAGGTTCGCCATAAAACAAAATACCGTCTGGATTCGATGGCGCATAAGCAGCGTAGACATTGTGCAAATAACGCGTGTCGTACGCATGAATTTCCGATGTCTCAAGATCCGGGTAGTGCCGATTCCTAATTTGCAGCATACGCATGAACGAACGTCCGTCGCTTTGCAACTTGCCCGCCACGCACGCAGCCAGAGTTGCGTGCTCGCCAGCCAGCTTTTCTTCAAAAAGCTGCGGCTTGTCTCTGGAATCGATGAGGCTGGCGCAAGCGGATAGCAGGAGCGCGACAAAGAACATCATTCTTTTTTTCATCGTAGCTCCTCAGAAATCATAATATAAAAATCGGCTACCCGCCGAAGTAAACATATGGTTTCATCGGCTCAGCCGATTCGTTGAAGCGTTTGCGTTCTTCGATATTTTGTTCTTTATCCCACCACACGCTACGCGCCGCCAAGCGTTTTTCTTCGACTTGCGGATTCTTTGCCAGAAATTCGCGCATGAATTTGGTGTGATCCGATTCATAACTGTAATCCATGTTGCATCTCCTACACGTAAAAGCAAAAGGCGAACTTTATCACAGACTCGCTTTCCGTTCGATACAAACTCCCAGCCTCTTGACGCCGCGTATAATGCCGAGTTTGGCGACGCTGACTTTGACCCACGGCGATTTGAACTCCGTCAGAACGGTTTGCGCAATATGCTCGGCCAATGCTTCCAATAACGAAAAATGCCGATTGGCCAGAATATCGTTAATCCGCTCGATAATCAGCGCATAATCCAGCGCATCCTCGATTCGATCCGTTTGACAAGCGCGGCTGGTCGGCAATGCGATTTCCAGGTCGATGCGGACGGTCTGCCGCACCATACGCTCCCAAGGATAAATGCCGATCAGGGTTTTGACTTTAAAATCGTGTAAAAAAATAATATCCATGGGAAATTCGGCGATAAAATGAGCGGTCGCTCGGCGATGGTCGTTCGATTGACGTGAAAGACTGAGATTCTATTCTATTTTGCACATTTGCTGTGACTCACATGACGATAGTAGTATTTGCCTTATTGGCTTATTTATTGGGTTCCGTTCCCTTTGCCGTAATTTCCAGTTGGATTTTTAAATTACCCGACCCGCGCACCTACGGTTCCGGCAACCCCGGCGCAACCAACGTATTACGCACCGGCAAAAAAGCGGCGGCAGTGGTAACCCTGCTGGGCGACGCCGGAAAAGGCTGGCTCGCAGTCGCATTGGCGCAGCATTTCGCGCCGCAGTGGGGAATGGAAAACGAAGCCGTCGCTATTGCAGCGCTGGCGGTGTTTCTTGGCCATGTGTTTCCGGTATTTTTGCACTTCCAAGGCGGCAAAGGCGTGGCAACCGCAGTCGGCATTTTACTGGGCTTGAACCCATGGGTCGGTTTACTCGCTATCGCAACCTGGCTGCTGGTTGCCCTCGTCTGGCGCATCTCATCGCTATCCGCCTTAGTCGCGGCTGCGCTGACGCCCGTTTACGCTTTCGGCTTGATGGCGTTCGATGCGCTTTTGCTGGCGGTGTTATCGATGTCGTTGATGCTGATCTGGCGTCATCAATCGAATATCGCCAATCTGCTGGCTGGTAAAGAAGGGCGGATCGGTGAGAAGAAGACGCCTGATGCTTAAGGAAAATACTGAGTAACTGGTTGCGCAAGCAATCTGCTGCATTGGATAACCCTCGAAAATTCGCCTATCACTATGATATGTCGCATTTTCTGCGCCCTATCCGCCTTACATCTCATCTTGCTCACCGGATTATTCAGCGCTTCCTTAACTTTCCGGTGTTTCCAGCATTTCTAAATCCCAGCGCGCATTGACGGTAAAACTGCTGGCGGGTTTCCAGGTTTTTGCGCCGCTTACTTGCAGGCGCATCGCACCGGCAAAGGCGATCATGGCGCCGTTGTCGGTGCAAAACTCCAACGCGGGATAAAAGACGCTTGCGCCGCGCTGCGCTGCTTTGGCGCTGAGATTTTGGCGCAATTGTTCGTTGGCACCGACGCCTCCGGCCACCACCAGTTGCGACAAGCCCGATTGCGACAGCGCCGCCAGCGACTTTTCGGTCAGCACTTCGACCACGGCGTCTTGAAATGCCAGCGCGATATCCGCGCGCGTTTGCCCGGTGATTTCCTGTTTGTGGATCAGCGTCAGCACGGCTGTTTTCAACCCGCTGAAACTGAAATTGAGATCGCCGCTATGCAGCATCGGTCGCGGCAATTTGAATTTTCCGGGGCGGCCTTGCCGCGCCAGTTTGGACAATGCCGCTCCGCCCGGATAGCCCAATCCGAGCAATTTGGCAGTTTTGTCGAACGCCTCACCGGCGGCATCGTCAACCGTCTCGCCCAGCAGTTTGTAGCGCCCGACCGCATCGACTTGCATCAATTGGGTATGCCCGCCCGACACCAGCAGCGCGATGAACGGAAAAACCGGTGCCGGTGTCGATAACAGCGGCGACAGCAAATGCCCTTCCAGATGATGAATGCCCAGCGCCGGAATATTGAGCGCAAAACTCAGCGCCGCGCCGATACTGGCACCGACCAGCAATGCCCCCGCCAACCCAGGCCCTTGCGTATACGCGATTGCCTCAACCTGATGCAACTCGCGCTCCGCCGCCTTCAACGCCTGCTCGATCAGCGGCAGAACCCGCCGGATATGATCGCGCGACGCCAATTCCGGCACCACACCGCCGTATTCGCTGTGCATGTCGATTTGCGAATACAGCGTATGGCTCAACAGGCCTTGCGTTGTGTCATACAGCGCGATTCCGGTTTCATCGCAGGAGGTTTCGATACCAAGAATGAGCATTGAAAATGGAAAGAGGCTAACCACTACGAAAAGAAAGATACAACGGTGGATAAGCGTAGCGCCATTCACTAGTGTGGAACCACCGTAATCGGTTTATCGGTGGATGGCGTTTCCTTATCCGCATTAAGGCGCTTTCTTCAATGTGCATGCTCGCCCGGTGGCGGCATG
>JALRCN010000156.1 GCA_023257295.1 Nitrosomonas sp.
CTACCTTATTATCTGATTTATTCGGAACACGATCCGATCACGCCCGCTTGGGGCAGCCGGGATTTTGCACACGCGACGCTGCATCGAAATCCGGATAACGAAGTTTTGGCATTGCCCAATCTACCGTATCACCAGCATTTGTTTTTAAACGAACCGGTCCGCACCGAGCTTTTGCAGCGTATCGAACTATGGATGGAACGTCGGGTTTAAACTGACCGACAATGGAATTACAGGCAAGTTATGATGCATTTTCTCTGCTCCGATCTGCTCTGTTTATTGCCCAAGAATGATATGATTTGGCCCTATAATCGAATCAATCGCTGGAGAAATCATGCGCAACTCAGAATCCGAATCCGGGATCAATCTTAATTTACTCATGCCGATCGCACTGCTGGTTGTGTTGTTGATCGTGCCTTTCTCGTTCAATGCATTGATGCACATGCTCGCCGTTAAGAGGCAGCATAACCCTGTAACAATGAAAATACCGTTCGACAGCACGTCGATTTCGATACCGACGGAAGTTAAGCAATACGAAAGTTTCGAGGTCGCGCTTAATCTGGATACCGCACAGTTTTCCAAATTCTTAAACGAGATCGTTTCGACAGCTTCCGAAGGCACTTCCATACAAGGAATTGCCGGTATGATATTGCCCACTATGAAGGCAGAAGCAGTCGGCGAAACGTTTACATTCGATAAGCTGGGAGCGCAAGAACCGCTCTCCGTTTACAATAACACGGCCAAGTGGCGCTGGCTGGTAACGCCGGAAGCTTCAGGTGCGCACAGTGTAAAATTTCAATTGCATTTAACCACCCAACAGAACGGCCAGCAGCTTTCCAAAACGCTCGATTTCGCCGAAGCAAGTTTCTCGGTTCAATCCAATCTGCCGGAATGGTTTAATCGCAATGGATTGTGGGTTACGTTATTAATAGCGATGGCTATCATCGTTATTTGGGGATTGCGTCGCCGTTATGCAAAATAGCTGCAATCTGCTGTTTATATAAACCATAGAGTTTTGGCAACCTCCCCTTGAAATCGGATTAAAAATCCTTATATCCGGTTTAGAAAGTGCACTTTTCGGTATCCGTAAAACAACGCCGAACAAGAAATAGGGCGTTGGCGTTATTGATGGTCAATCACTTAATCGATAAGGAGAAATAAAATGGCCCTTACACGTTATGAGCCTTGGGGTTTGTTAAGTCAATTGCAAAGAGAATTGGATCGCAATGTTGCGGAAGGCTCCACAGCAACCGCGGAATGGTCGCCTGCGGTCGATATTAAAGAAGATGCCGATAAATTTGTCATTCATGCCGATATCCCCGGTGTAAAACCGGAAGAAATCGACATCAACATGGAAAATGGCGTGCTAACGATAAAAGGTGAGAAAAAATCGGAAAGCAAAACGGAAAAAGAAGGTTACAAACGCGTGGAACGCACGTACGGTTCTTTCTACCGCCGCTTCAGTCTTCCAGATACCGCCAATGCGGAAGCGATTTCCGCCTCATCCAAGCACGGCGTGCTGGAAATTGTCATACCCAAACGCGAAGCCGTGCTGCCTAAGAAAATTAATGTGAAAGCGGCGGAATAATCGAGTTCGAACAATCGATAAAAAAGGGCGCAATCCAAAAGGTTGCGCCCTTTTTTATGCTTGAATCAGTCAGCGGATTATCACAATGCCTTGACCAAATTCTCAACAACTTTCTTGGCATCGCCAAAAATCATCATCGTTTTATCCATATAGAACAAGTCATTATCAAGACCTGCATAGCCGACCGCCATACTGCGCTTGACCACCATGACCGTGCGCGCCTTATGCGCATCCAGAATCGGCATGCCATAAATCGGGCTGCCCGGCACATAGGCTGCGGGATTGACCACGTCATTGGCGCCAAGAACCAGCACCACATCGGTATTGGAAAAATCGCTATTGATTTCTTCCATTTCCTGAACTTGTTCATAAGGGATCTCGGCTTCCGCCAATAAAACGTTCATGTGGCCCGGCATACGACCGGCTACAGGGTGAATGGCAAAACGCACGTTGACGCCTTTTTCGTGTA
This sequence comes from Nitrosomonas sp., assembly GCA_023257295.1. Lineage (GTDB taxonomy): Bacteria > Pseudomonadota > Gammaproteobacteria > Burkholderiales > Nitrosomonadaceae > Nitrosomonas. The sequence goes on from JALRCN010000156.1 coordinate 2,055, forward strand.
ATTTCTCAGCCAACTCTTTAACCGCATGCTGCGCTCTGGCAACCGCCAAACCGTAACCTGGCACGATAATCACGCTATCGGCATTGCCCATCAGGAAGGCCGCATCGTCGGCACTGCCGCTGCGATAGGTTTTTTGCTCGCCGCTATCCGCTGCAGCGGTACCGCCGTCGCTACCGAAACCGCCCAAGATAACCGACAGGAACGGACGATTCATCGCCTTGCACATGATGTAAGAGAGAATTGCACCCGAGCTACCAACCAGCGATCCGGCAATAATCAACATCGGATTGCCCAGCGAGAAGCCAATACCAGCTGCCGCCCAGCCCGAATAGGAATTCAACATGGAAATCACCACCGGCATATCCGCACCGCCGATTGGAATAATAATCAGGAATCCCAGTACAAATGCAATCGCCGTCATGGCAATAAACGCAGTCCAGTTCGTTGTTTCACTGAAGAAGAACCACAAGCCGAAACCGACCATCGCAATGGCCAACACTAAATTGAGCGCATGCTGACCGCTGAATACAATCGGCGTGCCGCTCATGCGGCCGGACAATTTCAGGAATGCGATCACCGAACCCGACCATGTCATGGCACCGATAAACGTACCTAAAAACAACTCCAGTTTGCTGCCGGCTGGCAACACTTCCGGCAATCCGAACGAAACCGGGTTGTTGACCGCTGCAATGGCGATAAAGACAGCCGCCAAACCGACCAGCGAGTGCATAAACGCAACCAATTCCGGCATTGCCGTCATTTGTACGCGTTGCGCCACGAGTGCGCCGATGATGCCACCGACCGCGATACAACCCAAAATCAACAGCCAGTTTTGCGTCAGCGTCAGCGTTGTAACAACGGCAATCGCCATGCCGATTATTCCGAATAAATTGCCCCGCCGCGCAGATTCAGGCGAACTGAGTCCCTTTAGTGCCAGTATGAAAAATACTGAAGCTACTAAATATGCAAGTGCTACCAAATTTGCTGACATTTACGCGCTTCCTTTTTTGTCTTTTTTCTTGAACATTTCCAGCATGCGTTGGCTTACCAGAAATCCACCGAACACATTGATCGCTGCTAATGTCACTGCAGCGGCACCCAACCAAACGCCCCAGTCGGTCTCCGCAGGTCCTGCCGCCAGCATGGCGCCGACCAGGATAATGCCGGAAATCGCATTGGTGACCGACATGAGCGGCGTATGCAGCGCGGGCGTAACATTCCATACCACATGGTAGCCAACAAAAATTGCCAGCACAAAAACCGTTAGATTGACAATAACTGGATCGACTTCACCGATCATGATTACTCCTTTAATTTCGTTAACTGTACGTTCTGCGCTATCTCAATGAAAGGCCATTTATGGCTTACCGATAACTTCTCCGCCAGTGCAAATTAGCGTTCCGGCAATAATTTCATCTTCCCGGTCTATTTTTAGCTGACCACTTTCGGCATCGAACATTAAATTCATCAAATTCATCAGATTGCGTGCATATAACGTACTGGAATCGGCCGCTACCAGTCCCGGAATGTTGGCAATACCGATCAAATGCACGCCATGCTTGACCACCGTTTGATTGAGTTCGGACAACGGACAGTTACCGCCTGCTTCAACTGCCATATCCACAATCACCGAACCCGGTTTCATCGCTTTTACCGTATCTTCCTTGATCAGAACCGGTGCCGGGCGTCCCGGAATCAAAGCCGTGGTGATGATGACATCCGCCGCAACGGCACGTTCGTGCACCAGTTCGCCTTGTCGGCGCTTATAGTCATCGGACATTTCAGTCGCATAACCGCCTGCTGTTTCCGCTTTGGCTTTTTCTTCATCGTTCAACGGCACTTCGACAAATTTGGCGCCCAAACTTTCCACCTGTTCTTTGGTTGCCGGACGCACGTCAAATGCCTCAACGACCGCGCCCAATCTTTTTGCCGTTGCAATCGCCTGTAAACCGGCGACACCGGCTCCCAATACGAGAACCCGCGCAGCCTTCACGGTACCGGCTGCGGTCATCAGCATCGGGAAAAAACGTTGGTAAACGTTCGCCGCCATAATCACAGCCTTATATCCGGCGATATTCGCTTGCGACGACAAAACGTCCATATTTTGCGCTCGGGAAATGCGCGGCAATTTCTCCATCGCGAAAGCTGTAAGCCCGTGCTGCGCCAGTGCGTCCACATTGCCTTGCTGATGCGGCGCCAAAAGACCAACGAGCACAGCATCTTTACGGATCATGGCCAATTCGGCCGAATCCGGGCCTCGCACCTTAAGCACAATCTCCGATTGCGCGTACAAATCGGCGGCATCCGTCACGATCGCCGCACCCGCTTCCTGATAAGCTGAATCCGGCATACTGGCACCAGCACCGGCGCCCGACTGCACAAATACTTGATGAACACCCTTAGCAGTAAACTTTTTCACGGTCTCCGGCGTAGCCGCTACACGCGTCTCGCCGTCGCGAATTTCTGCGGGTATACCTATTTGCATTGATAATCTCCCTTTTCTTATCTGCTTGCTTGCAAATAAAAATTAAAGTTGTTTTTAATTTTTTAACGAACTGCGCATTATAAATCAATTTGCAGCTTATGCATTAACCGGATCAGGAAAAACTTACGCCTGTAAACGATCAACTTGCTGACGCAGCGATAAAATTCGAACCGGTTAATGACTTGCCCATGCAATAACATGCTTAGGTGTCGCAAGATTCGCATGCTCTTAAATTACCACCACCCCTTTTAAGGAATTAAAAAGTTGTTTAGAATCCTCGCACAAGTACTCAAAAGCGGATCGCTAATAAAACTCGCATGACTGCACCAAGAATCATACCCATCGACCGCGCAACAGCCATGTTGTCATCCATCAAGGAGTTTCAAAATTTATCCGTCAAGGATCTTGAAATAGTGGCGGCACTATGCCAATGGTATCGCTATGAAATCGACAATGAAATCGTACGTTACCGCGATCAAAGCAAAAGCGCTTTTTTTATCGTCCAAGGCGAAATTCGCGTCATGTATCATAGCGTATCCGGCCAGGAAATTATTTTGTGCGATTTGCCATCCGGGGAAATGTTCGGCGAATTGACGGCGTTGGATGGCTATCCGCGTTCCGCGACAGCCATCGCAAAAACGAGCGTATTGCTGGCTTCGATGTCCGCCGACGATTTCTGCAATCTGATTTACTCCAATCGGAAAATCGCCGAAGTCATACTAAAACGCCTGACCGGACAAATCCGCCGTCTCACCGAAAGAATATACGATTACAGCACACTGAAGGTGCGCAGCCGCATTCAGGTGGAATTGCTGCGATTTGCAAAAAATCACATGACTTCCGCCAATACTGCCGTTATTTCTCCAGCGCCGACTCAGGCGGAAATCGCTAACCTAGTAAGCACGCACCGCGAAGCGGTTTCGCGCGAACTGAACGATTTAGCGAAGAATAAGCTCATCAAACGGGAAAACCAAGATCTGCATTTATTGGATATCAAAAAACTGTCGCAAATGGTAAACGACGCTCGCGGCGGCCTATGAGTGTGGACGTAACGCAACACCCAGCGATTATTTGTTAAGCGGCGTCCAAATATGGCAAACTTCGCAATCAAATATATTACGAGCAGATTAATTCGTGTCTCCTTATGAACTTTTCATCGGTCTGCGTTATACGCGCGCCAAGAAACGCAATCATTTCATTTCGTTTATTTCATTAATCTCGCTGATGGGTATTACGCTGGGCATGACCGCGTTGATTACGGTCATGTCGGTTATGAACGGATTCCAGAAAGAAGTGCGCACACGCATTCTGGGCGTCGCATCGCATGTGCAAATCGCCAGCTACCAGGGCAATTTGCGCCACTGGCAACAAACTGCGGAAGAAGCTTCCAAACATCCGCAGGTTGAAGCTGCCGCACCGTATGTCAACGCACAAGGCATGCTGTCGCACAATCAGGTGGTGCAAGGCGTGATCGTACGCGGCATTTTGCCGACAATGGAAGACAAAGTGGCCGACTTCGCCAAAACAATGGTCAACGGCAATCTAAGCAATTTGGAACCGGGTGAATTCGGTATCGTCATCGGCATGGAACTGGCACGCTCGATGGGCACCTTTCTCGGCGATAAAATCGTCTTGATCTCACCGCAGGGCCAAGTCACACCCGCCGGTATCTTGCCGCGACTGAAACAATTTACCGTGGTCGGCATTTTCGAAGTCGGGCATTTCGAATACGACTCTGGCTTGGTACTGATTCACATGTTCGATGCGCAAAAATTGTATCGCATGGAAAACGACGATGTCTCCGGCGTCCGCCTGAAATTAACGGATCTATTCCAAGCGCCCAGAGTCGTCGCGGAATTACCCGCCATGCTGACGACGGACAGTTATATCAGCGACTGGACCAAACAGCATGCCAATTACTTCCGCGCCATCCAGATCGAAAAACGCATGCTATCGCTGATACTCGCGCTGATTATCGCCGTTGCGGCGTTCAATATCGTATCGACGCTGGTCATGGCCGTCACCGACAAGGAATCGGATATTGCAATTTTGCGCACGCTCGGCGCCAGTCCGCGTAGCATCATGAAGATTTTCATCGTGCAAGGAACGTTTATCGGCGTTTTCGGCACCTTGCTCGGCGTCACGGGCGGCATGCTGTTGGCGTATAACGTCGGCGAAGTGGTGGCGTTTGTCGAAAGCTTGTTCAACGTGCAATTCCTGTCGCGGGAAATTTATTACATCAGTACCATCCCAACCGATCCGCAAATGGCGGACATCACCACGGTTGCAACAACCTCCTTTATTCTCAGTCTACTAGCAACGCTCTACCCCAGCTATCGCGCTTCCAAAGTCAACCCGGCGGAGGCATTGCGCTATGAATAACACCGTCATGTCCTGCCGCAATCTGGTCAAGCAATTCTCCCAAGGCGACATCGCCGTCCCGGTACTTAACGGCGTTAACCTCGATCTCGCCAAAGGCGAAATGCTGGCAATTGTCGGTGCATCCGGTTCCGGCAAAAGCACTTTGCTGCATGTCTTGGGCGGACTGGACGCACCCACCAGCGGCGATATTCATATACTCGGCCAAGACATTGCGCAAATTAACGAAGAAGCGCGTTGCCGGTTGCGTAACGGTTCGTTGGGGTTCATTTATCAATTCCATCATTTGCTGCCGGAATTCAGCGCATTGGAAAATGTCGCCATGCCGTTGCTGATTCGCCGCACGCCGAACTCGGAAGCCTACGAGCGCGCCGCTGCTATGCTTAATCAAGTCGGCTTGAGTCACCGGCTGACACACACACCCGGCGAGCTATCCGGTGGCGAACGCCAGCGCGCCGCTGTCGCGCGCGCATTGGTTACGCAACCTGCTTGCATCCTGGCCGACGAGCCTACCGGTAATCTGGACCGGCAAACGGCGGAAAACGTGTTCAATTTGATGCTGGAATTGAATCAAAAAATCAACGCCAGCTTGATCATTGTCACGCACGATTCACGGCTGGCTAATCGCGCACAACGCATTCAACAATTGATCGACGGTGTTTTATGCGATGTCTCCACGGCGAAATAATTTGACAGACAAGCTTCTGATTTTAGGCTTATTTCCATAACCGGCTATGCGTACATTATTTACCTACATTATGGTGTTTCCGCGACGCAGCGCGTTTGTGCTGCTCGCACTGCTGATCGCCGGCATCGCGGAAGGATTGAGTTTGACCGCGTTATTGCCTTTGCTCTCAATTGCAGTCGGAGAATCGAGTGGATCGAGCGAATCCGGTATCGGCAAATTTATGGAAACAGCGCTGCAAAATATCGGCATTGAACCCACACTGGACGCCATCCTGATCATCATCGTCGGCGGCATGTTTTTCAAAGGACTGGTGCTGCTAATCGCCAACCGCCAGGTCGGCTATACCGTCGCCCATGTGGCGACCGCGTTGCGCCTGGATCTGATCGAAGCGTTGCTCGCCAGCCGCTGGCAGTATTATCTGCGGCAACCGGTAGGCTCGCTCGCCAATTCGGTGGCCACCGAAGCTTACCGCGCCGCCAATGGATTCGAACACAGCGTCAACGTACTCGCGCTCGCGATTCAGGTATTGGTTTATGCCGTCGTCGCGCTGTTTATTTCCTGGGAAGCAACGCTGGCGTCGCTGGTGATCGGGCTTTTCTTATTGATCGCGCTCAATCGCCTGGTCACGGCCACGCGCCGGGCGGGCGCCAAGCAGACCCGTTTGTTGCGCGATTTGCTGACTTATCTGTCGGACGTGCTCAGTTCGGTCAAATCGCTGAAAGCGATGGCGCGCGACAACGTTGCCGATGCCATCTTGCACGATCAAACGCAATTTCTGGAAAAAGCCACGCGCAAAGAGGTCATGAACCGCGCCGCACTGACCGCGCTGCAAGAGCCGATTCTGGCGGCATTGACCGCTAGCGGCTTATATATCGCTCTGGTGGTTTGGGAGTTATCGTTGCCGGAAGTCATGTTGATGGTTTTTTTGCTGACTCGGGTTTTGGGATTATTGAATAAAACGCAACGCCGCCACCAGCAACTCGCCGCACAGGAAAGCGCTTACTGGGCGTTGCGTAAAGCTGCGGAAGACGCGCGCGCAGCCGCCGAGCGCACCACCGGTACGCTGCAGCCCACGCTGCAAAAAGGTATTACCTTGCAACATGTACAATTTCATTACGGCCAGAAAACCATTTTTCGCGATTTGAACATCGAGATTCCGATCAATACCTTTACTGCGGTGATGGGCCCTTCCGGCACCGGCAAAAGCACTTTGCTGGACTTATTATGCGGCTTAACCGAACCGCAAGCCGGGGGAGTGCAAATCGATGGCGTTTCGCTACATGATCTCAATTTACGGCAGTGGCGTCACATGATCGGTTATGTATCGCAAGACACGATTTTGCTGCACGATACCGTGATGAATAACATTCTCGTCGGCGAACCCGCACTGACCGCCGCCGATGCCGAACGCGCATTACGCCAGGCCGGTGCCTGGGACTTTGTCAGCAACCTGCCCGACGGCTTGCAATCCGTAGTCGGCGAACGCGGCAATCTGCTTTCGGGCGGTCAGCGTCAGCGCATCGCCATTGCCCGCGCGCTGGCGCATAATCCGTCATTTCTGATCCTCGACGAACCAACCAGCGCACTGGACCCGGAAAGCGAACAGACGATTTGCGAAACACTGCAACAGTTATCCAAGAACCTGACGATCATCGCGGTTTCGCATCAACCCGCCGTCATCAATGCAGCGGATCGCGTTTTCATCCTGTCCAACGGCGTTGCGGAACCTTTATCGGCGGGCGCACAAACTTAACTTTCTCAGCGAGCGAAGCCGATTCATATTAAAATCGCGCTTCTTTTTGTTAAACGCTGAACCAACACCATGCATCCCATGCTCACCATCGCGGTCAAAGCCGCGCGCCGTGCCGGCAGTATCATCAATCAAGCTTCAAAAAACTTGGATGTACTAACGGTTTCGAAAAAAACGCACAGCGACTTTGTCAGCGAAGTCGACCGGGCGGCTGAAGATGCCATCATCAAAATCCTGCACACAGCCTACCCGGATCACGCCATTTTGGCCGAAGAAAGCGGTGCGAAAGGCGATCACACAACATCCGATTATCAATGGATTATCGATCCGCTTGACGGCACCACCAATTTTTTGCACGGCTTTCCCAAATATTCGGTTTCCATCGCATTGCGGCATAAGGGCGTATTAACCCACGCCGTGATTTACGATCCGAACATGAACGAATTATTCGTCGCCAGCCGTGGCAACGGTGCTTATCTGAACGACCGCCGCATCCGCGTCAGCAAGCGCATTCGATTGGAAGAATGCCTGATCGGAACCGGAATACCGTTTCGCGATTTAACCCATATCGATGCCTACTTCGCCATGCTTAAAGACATCGTGCCGCGCACCGCCGGCGTCCGGCGTCCCGGATCGGCAGCGCTGGATCTTGCGTATGTCGCCGCCGGACGCTACGATGCTTTCTGGGAAATCGGTTTGGCGCCGTGGGATATGGCGGCCGGATGTTTACTCATCACCGAAGCGGGTGGGCTGGTCGGCGATCTGGAAGGCAATGGAACATTTCTGGAAAGCGGTCAAATTATCGCGGGGAATTCCAAGATATTTTCCCAGTTATTACAAATCATCGCACCGCACCTCACACCGTCATTGATCGCTGCACAGCGTGCAGCCGCTCATAGCGCATAATGCATACCGTATTATTAATGAGTGCCCATGCATTGACATGCGACAACCACTCCGGCTGATCGAGATCATCTTCCAAATTCATGCGCGAGACAAAGGTTTCGTAGCCCCCGATGCTGACCATGATCAGCAAGCTCGAAATCATCACCACGTCGATCAAATCCAAAACAACCAGCATGATGGTCGAAAATACGCAATCTGTGGAATTCTTTTGCGAGGAGTATTGCCGGGATTATTGTCGGGTTCCACGTTGCCCATTGTTCAATCAAAAAACGCGCAAGATTATCATAGCACCTCCTTACAGTCAGCGCATCCTACCAGGTTACACGGGCACCGCTTGTAGGTTGGTCTGACAAGGGGAAGTCCAACATTTATCGTTTGTCACGAAACGACACCTTTGTCTTACCGAGAACTTTGCACGGTCAAAATCATCTTCGGGCACAGAAAATGATATAATGACGTTTTTAATCATATTGTTGTGTTAATTGATATAAGTTTTTCAGGGTTTGATGTCACTCGCCGCACTCGCAAAGGAAACTTTCTCCATCAAATCGATTGCCTGATTGATTGGACACCAATAGATAAAAGCAATCGCTAAACATTACGCCCCTACTTTGATGCTGCAGGCCGTCCTGCTTATTCCGGTCTGCTGCTGTTCAAAATGCTGCTGACAGGAACCTAGTACGGTGACTCAGTGATGAATCGGTTAAAGACATGGCTAACGCAAATCTGCACGTGATGCGGTTTTTGGACCTGAACCTGGAAAACGATGTTCCTGATTTCGGTACTGTCTCGGACGCCAGCCACGACGGCCTTTGTTTCGTCCGAATTCCCGAGATATCGTCGACTTGTGTACGCCAACTTCATCCGCAATTTGCGATTGGTTCAATCCCGCTTTCTTCAAACCAGAAATCTGGTATCGTTGCTCTCCAGTGAGCTGCTTGTAGTGCTTCATCTGTGCTCCTTTTACTTGGTCGTTTAAGTAGCTCCGATACTACCGCAGCTTGCCTATAATCTTCCTTACAAAAGTTGCACTTCAAAGTTGAATCCGCCAAGTGATTGTTCGCGTGATTTCAGCAAGGAAATGATTAAAAAATATCGCAATACTCACAAAAAAATCAGAAATTGTAACGAATTTGATTATTCGTTGAATTTTGCAAAGGCCTCGTATCATGTACCTCTGCTTATTTTTGCTGAGAGCGATATCAAGATGTGACCCCTTGCCTCCTCTGACCCCTTGCCTCCTTCTGCTATTCCTCAACACTCTCCTAATTGTGTCCTTAAATTTACACACATTTAACCTTCCCTACACAATCCAACCAGATCACGAGGCTATAGTTAACTCCGCATAAACAAGGAGCCCTTTGTATCACTGGAGTTGTCCCATTTTAACGGACAGTTTTTTCACCAAGTCGAGAACGTTTTGACTTGCTTGTTCGAATTGTAATCTATCGTGATTTGATTTTT
>JALRCN010000179.1 GCA_023257295.1 Nitrosomonas sp.
AGTAATCGACGCCTTGCTCGGCCTGTTCGATCAGCGTGTCGCGGAAAATTTCCCAGGTCAGTTCTTCAGACTTACCATCGACTTTTTCCAACGCCTGATAAATCGGCACCGTGCCGATCGGCACCGGGCTGTTGCGGATGATCCATTCGCGCGTCTCGTGAATGTTCTTGCCGGTGGATAAATCCATTACCGTGTCGCCACCCCAGCGGATCGCCCAGGTCATTTTTTCCACTTCTTCCTGAATGCTTGAACCCAATGCGGAATTACCGATATTGGCGTTGATCTTAACCAGAAAATTGCGCCCGATGATCATCGGCTCGGATTCCGGGTGATTGATATTCGCCGGAATGATGGCGCGTCCGCGCGCAACCTCCGAGCGCACGAATTCCGGCGTGATCGTTTTCGGAATCGATGCGCCGAAATCCTGACCAGGATGTTGTCGTGTCAATAATTCATGATGCTGTGCATTGAATGCTTCGACGCGCTGATTTTCACGGATGGCGATAAATTCCATTTCCGGGGTGATGATACCGCGACGCGCATAATGCATTTGTGTAACATTGACTCCCGCTTTGGCACGGCGCGGCTGGCGTTGCAAATTGAAACGCATGTCCACCAACGTGGGATCATTCAAGCGCGCCTGGCTGTATGCAGAATTGTGGCTGGCCAAAATTTCGGTATCGTTGCGTTCGGCAATCCACTGTTCACGCAATGCCGGCAAACCTGAGCGGATATCGATTTTGGCCGTCGGATCGGTATACGGGCCGGAAGTATCGTAAACCCAGACCGGTGGATTTTTTTCACCACCCATGCTGGTTGCCGTATCACTCTGCCGAATTTCGCGCATCGGTACTTGAATGTTGGCACGTGAACCTTGCACGTAGATCTTGCGTGAATTGGGTAACGGCTTGATAGCGGCTTGATCAACTTGCGCGGTAGCGCTGGAAAAATTCTTTTGATTTAAAACGGTGATGCTCATTGATGTTGCTCCTTAATAATAAATGCCATAAAGAGCGGGAGGATAAATCCCAGCTTCCCTACGGCGGCATTATCCGCGTCAGGTAATAAGGGACTTTCTCACCGATTGGGTTCCGATAAAAATCCAAACTCCGTTACAATGTCGCATTACTCATCTTGTAAAACTTCGGATTTTAACGTCACCCAAGTTTCCCGGAACTTTTAAATTCCGGGAACGGACCCCTAGCTGATGCTGTGAAGCTAATGGAAATATGAAATAATTGCAAGTCTTAACTTAATTAAGCATACGGATTAGAAATGAATATCGAGAATATCGAACAAACCCGGTTTAACATGGTGGCGCAACAGATTCGCCCCTGGTATGTCTTCGACGATACCGTCCTGGATTTATTGTATAAATTGAAACGTGAAGAATTCGTCCCCGACGAAAGCCGCGCTATGGCTTTCGTCGATATGGAAATTCCCTTGGGGCACGGCCAAGTAATGTTGACGCCGAAAATGGAAGCGCGCATCGTTCAAGAACTGCATATCAATAAAACCGATAAAATTCTCGAAGTCGGCAGCGGCAGCGGCTATATGACTGCGTTATTGGCCGAAAAAGGCGTGCATGTTTACAGCGTTGAAATCATCCCTGAATTGAAAACGATGGCGGAAAATAATCTGCGCGCGCATGGTATTGCCAATGTTACGCTGGAACTGGGTAATGCCGCGCAAGGATGGTCGCAGCACGGACCATACGATGTTATCATTTTGACGGCATCGACGCCGGTTTTACCCGATGCTTTTCAAAACAGCCTGAATCCCGGCGGACGATTATTCGCTATTGTCGGAGAAGATCCGGTAATGGAGGCATTGATCGTTACCTGTGTCGCGCCCGGTGAATTCACCACCGCAAATTTATTTGAAACCAGCACGGCATCGCTCATTAACGCTCGCCAGCCAACAAGGTTTTCCTTTTGAGTATTCGTGATATCGGTTATTTTCTCCGGTGCTGCAATCGCTCGATTGCCAACGATCCGGTTTCCGATAATTGCCGGGAATCATTATGAAAACACGGCGCATTTTTTTAGCAGCATTGTTATCGATGGTCGGACATGTTTCGGTACAAGCCGCCGATTTGATGCGCATTTATCACGAAGCCTTGACACAGGATGCGCAATATCGTTCTGCACGCGCGGCGCATCAGGCGGCGCAGGAAAAGTTAGTGCAAGGCAGATCCGGCTTACTTCCCAACGTTACGTTGTCAGGTTTTCGTACCGAGCAGCAAGTAAATGCCGACAATATTTTCACCGGCGCAGGCACTATCAACCCGCAAGCAGTTACGATTCACGGTCGCGGTGTCACGATATCGGCAACGCAACCGTTGTTCCGGATGGAAAACATCATCATTTACCAGCAATCGAAAAACGAAGTCGGCCGCGCCGACGCGCAATTCATCGTCGCCGCGCAGGATTTGATTTTGCGTGTCGCGCAAGCGTATTTCGATGCGCTGGATGCGCAAATCGATGTGGAAGTCGCCGAGGCGCAGAAAAAAGCGATTCTGGTGCAGCTCGCCCAGGCCAAACGAAACTTTGAAGTCGGTACCGCCACGATTGTCGACACCAACGAAGCACAAGCACGCCACGATTTGATAATCTCGCAGGAAATTGCGGCGCGCAACGCACTGGAAATCAAAAAACGCACACTGCAAGGCATTATCGACCGTTTTCCCGAACATCTTGAAGGTACGCGCGACGTCGCCGCCGATCTGGCCAAATTGCAATACGCCACCATGGAGGAATGGGTACACGCTGCAGAAGATAAAAACTTCTCGCTGAAAATCCAAAAAGCTGTGTATGAGATTGCACAACAAGAAGTTAAACGAATGTGGGCGCAGCATTACCCAACCGTCGACCTGGTTGCGCAATATAGCGACCAGTCCGGTGTCGGCGGCGCAATCACCGGACGCGGCATCGATCTGGTTTCCAAATCGATCGGTGTGCAGCTTAATGTGCCGATATTCCAAGGATTTTCGACGCAATCCCGAGTGCGGGAAGCTTTGGCGTTGCAAGAAAAAGCATTGAACGATCTGGAAAATACCAAGCGCAATATTATCCTGCAAGTCCGCCAGCAATATCTGAACGTCACCAATGGTATTGCACAAATCAATGCGCTCAAACAAGCATTGAAATCGAGTCAAACCCAATTGGATTCAACCGCCCTCGGGCAGCAGGTCGGTGTCAGAACCGAAGTCGACGTACTCAATGCGCAACAACAAACATTCGCCGCCAAGCGTGATCTAGCCAAGGCTTATCACAGTTATTTAATGGCGCGGCTGCGGCTCAGCGCCGAAGCCGGCGAGCTGGATGAAGACCGGCTATTGCAAATCAATGCGATGCTGATCAAATAATCGGTTTTGTCGAAACGGCGACTGCTGCAAATGATAAAATAGCCCGCGAAGTCAGCCAGACAGTCGCCGCTTACCGTTCATCGCGAATGCAAGGGGAGGAAAGTCCGGGCTCCACAGAGCGGGATGACGGTTAACGGCCGTCCGCCGCGAGGCGAGGAATAGGGCCACAGAGACGAGCGTATTAAGTTACGGTGAAACGCGGCAACCTCCATCCGGAGCAAGACCAAATAGGCAGGCGATGATGCGGCTCGCGGAGCCTGCGGGTAGGTTGCTTGAATGTACAGGCAACTGTGCATCTAGAGGAATGACTGTCCACGACAGAACCCGGCTTACCGGCTGGCTTCACCATTTTAACCACATAATTTAATTATATAATTACTGACTGCCGGATGCTTTCAAACTCAGCGCAATGATCCGTAAATTTCTCAGCAAGGTATTCAGCCGCAAAGAACCCGCTTCCGAATCGATTGCGAAGCTACGTATCGTTTCCAATAAACAACATCGCATTCGTGCAAACCAGATAACGCCTTGCGCGTTGAAGATTACCGGCAATCTCCAGCAAGCGGGTTTTTCCGCTTATATTGTCGGCGGCGCCGTGCGCGATTTGCTGTTGGGATTGACACCGAAAGATTTCGATGTCGCGACGAACGCAACGCCCGAAGAAGTTCGGCAGCTCTTCCGGCGCTCGCGCATCATCGGACGGCGTTTTCGCTTGGTTCATGTCATGTGCGGCACTGAAACGGTGGAAGTATCGACTTTCCGAGGGTCTACCGCAAACGATGATGACGACGAATCGATCCAATTGACCGATCAACATGGCCGCTTATTGCGCGACAATGTTTTCGGCAGTCAGGAAGAAGACGCCGTACGCCGCGATTTCACCGTAAACGCATTGTTTTACGATCCTATCAAAGAAGAAATTCTCGATTACCTGAATGGCTTTGAGGACATCAAAACAAAAAAACTGCGCATTATCGGCAACCCGGATCAACGCTTCCGCGAAGACCCTGTACGCATGCTGCGCGCCGTACGCCTGGCATCGAAACTCGATATGCAAATCGATGCGGAAACCGCAAAGCCGATCGGCGACTTAGCTCCATTGTTACAAAACGTGCCGCCGTCGCGCTTATTCGATGAAATGCTGAAGCTGCTATTGTCGGGATATGCTTTGGCTTGCGTCGTGGAGCTGCGCGCACGAGGCTTACACCACGGTTTATTGCCGATGCTCGACGTTATTTTGGAACAGCCGCTGGGCGAGCGTTTTATCACCATCGCGTTAAAGAATACCGATGAAAGAGTTCGCCAAGACAAGCCTGTTTCACCCGGATTTTTATTCGCGACCTTGTTGTGGCATGAGGTGCTGTCGAGCTGGAATGCATACCAAGCCGCAGGGGAAAAACCATTCCCCGCATTGTTTAAAGCAATGGATCGAATCCTTTCTTTGCAACATGAAAAACTCGCGATTCCGCGGCGTTTCGACGCGGTAATTCAGGAGATATGGTCGATGCAGCCGCGATTCGAAATGCGTGCCGGGCGAAGACCTTTCCATTTACTCACACACCCGCGTTTTCGTGCCGCCTACGATTTCATGCTGTTGCGCTGCGAAAGCGGCGAGCTTGATCCAGAGCTTGGGGAATGGTGGAAAAAGTTTTCTGTCGTAGACAACACCGAACGCGAAAAAATGCTGCTGAAACAAACAGCACCGAAAAGAAAGCGGCGGCGCAGTCGCAAGAAAGCGGCTACCGACACAATGTCGCCGGTAGCCTCCAATCTTTCCGATGCCGATTAACTTTTGTTTATGAATACCCAATCAAGTCGCGCATACATCGCGCTCGGCAGTAATTTAGAACAACCGGTCTCCCAGATACTGCAAGCTTTTGAAGCATTGAATCAGCTTCCCGATTCGCGCCTGATCAGCCGCTCTTCGTTATACCGCAGCGCACCAATGGGGAAATTGGATCAACCGGATTTCATCAATGCCGTCGCCTGTATTGAAACGACGCTGACACCGCATGACTTGTTAGAGGCATTGCTCAAAATCGAGCTTCGCCACGGCCGCGTGCGCGAATCGCCGAACGCGCCGCGCACGCTGGATTTGGATATTTTGCTGTACAACGACTTGCAATGGCGGGATGAAAAACTGACCGTTCCGCACCCCCGCATGACTGAACGCGCTTTTGTGTTGCAACCCCTGATGGAAATCGCGCCGGATTGTATAATCCCAAACTGTGGTACTGTCGCACACTTACTGTCGTTTTGCCTTGATCAAAAACTGGAACGAGTCGCTCCATGAAAATCACGCTGCCCGCACTGCAAAAGATGGCTCAAGACCAGGAAAAATTTACCGTGCTGACCTGCTACGATGCAACGTTTGCGACGATCCTGGAAAATGCGGGAATTGACGTCTTGCTGATCGGAGATTCACTCGGCAACGTTCTCCATGGCGCGGAAACAACCTTATCGGTTACGCTGGAAGACATGATTTACCATACGCGTTGTGTTGCACGCAGTGCCCGTAATGCGTTGATAATGACGGATATGCCTTTCGGCAGTTATCAAACCTCACCCGAACAGGCTTTTGCCAATGCCGCAAAAATTATGGCGACTGGTGCGCATATCGTCAAAATCGAGGGTGGCCAAGTCATGGCCGAAACAATACGGTTTCTCACGCAACGAGGCATCCCGGTATGTGCGCATATCGGCTTGACGCCGCAATCGATCCATCGCCTGGGCGGTTATAAACTGCAAGGAAACACGGGGGAGTCGGCTAAACAACTACTACACGACGCCCAGCTTCTGGAAAAAGCCGGTGCCAGCCTGATAGTACTGGAAGTCGTACCGGCAAAACTGGCACAAGCGATTACACAAGCACTGTCGATTCCGACGATCGGCATCGGTGCGGGGACACATTGTTCCGCACAAGTGTTGGTCTTGCACGACGCGTTGGGATTGTTTCATGGCAAAAAACCGCGCTTCGTCAAAGATTTTATGGCCGGTTCCCAAAGTATCCAACATGCGATTGAAAATTATGTCGCTGCGGTCAAATCGGGGCAATTTCCCAGCAAAGAGCACGAGTTCTGATAGAAGTTTTAGTGAATATATTCAATAATATAAACGAATTACGTAACAGCTTGAGAGGAAAAGTGCCGATTGCCTTCGTGCCGACCATGGGCAATTTACACACCGGACACCTCGCGCTGGTTGAACGGGCAAAACAATCGAGCGATTGCGTTGTCGTTAGCATTTTCATTAATCGATTGCAGTTTCTACCGCACGAAGATTTCGACCGTTACCCGCAAACGCTTGAAGATGATTGCAGATCGCTATCGGCATTGAATGTCAATAGCGTTTTTGCACCGGATGAAAAAATTCTTTTCCCAACACCGCAGGAATTCTTGTTAGCATTACCCTCTATAGCCGATACTCTGGAGGGAAAATTCCGGCCGGGGTTCTTTCGCGGTGTTGCAACAATCGTATTGAAATTACTCAATATTGTTCAACCGCAAGTGGCTGTATTTGGCAAGAAAGATTATCAGCAACTGCATATTATTCGAGAAATGGTACGTCAGTTAAATATCCCTGTTGAAATCGTCGCTTGTGAAACAGTCCGCGCGCAGGACGGACTGGCATTAAGCTCCAGAAACCAATATTTGGACCGAGAGCAACGCAAAGAAGCTTGCCGGCTTTTTCAAACCCTCTCTCAACTCAAAAACGAAATCGCCTCAGGCCGCAAGGATTTTCCGGCGTTACAGCAACAAGCAACGCAACTACTCAGCCAAAGAGGATGGTCAGTCGATTATCTCAGCATTCATAAGCGAAGTTCGCTGATGCCCGCCCAAGCGCATGACGAGGATTTAGTGATCCTAGGCGCAGCTTGGCTAGGAAAAACCCGGCTGATCGATAACTTGGAAATCTGACAAAACCTTTAATTTAATTGCGGTATAACCGAATTTCAAACCAGATAGATAAATAAACGATGGAAACAATTAATACCTTCTGGTTATCTTGTCTGGATCACTTTAGAAAAGAACTCAACGTTCAACAATTTAATACTTGGATTAGACCGTTACAAATCGATTCAGTAATCGGCAGTAACGATGAAGTAGTGCTTATCGCGCCTAACCGCTTCGTTTCTCAGTGGGTGAAAGACAACTTCATTGCCCATATCGAACAAATGGCGTACGGCTATTATTCACGCAAAATCCAATTTCATTTAAGACTGGCCGATCAAACCGGTAACAAAAACCTTTCCATCGAAACACCGCCAGCCGCAGCAACTGAAGAAAACAAACCGGAACCCTCCCCGGTAGTCAAAACAACGCCGCCGCCAGCAAAAAACAATCAAAGCCAATTAAATCCGAATTTCACTTTCGACAATTTTGTGACCGGAAAAGCCAATCAATTGGCCCGCGCCGGCGCTATTCAAGTTGCGGAGTCTCCCGGGATCGCCTATAACCCGTTATTCATTTACGGCGGTGTCGGGTTAGGGAAAACGCATCTCATCCACGCAATCGGCAACTATGTTCAGGAACATAACAAATCGGCAAAAATCCGCTACGTGCACGCGGAAAAATATGTTTCCGACGTTGTCAGCGCATATCAGCATAAGGCCTTTGACAAGTTCAAACTATACTATCATTCGCTGGATCTGTTGCTGATCGACGATGTACAATTCTTTGGCGGCAAGAACCGCACCCAGGAAGAATTCTTTTACGCATTCAACGCACTGATAGAATCCCATAAGCAAGTCATTATCACTTGTGATACTTATCCGAAAGAAATCACCGGATTGGAAGAGCGCCTGGTATCGCGCTTTGGTTGGGGATTGACGGTTGCCGTAGAACCACCCGAACTGGAAATGCGTGTCGCAATATTGCTTAAGAAATCCGAGCAGGAAAAAACGCATCTGGACGAGAATGTCGCATTCTTCATCGCCAAACACATCCGTTCCAACGTACGCGAATTGGAAGGCGCACTAAAGCGGGTGCTGGCGTTTTCCCGTTTTGTCAAACAAGAAATTACACTGGATATCGCTAAAGAAGCATTGAAAGATTTGCTGGCCGTACAAAGTCGTCAGATCTCAATAGAGAATATTCAGAAAACCGTGGCAGATTACTATAAAATCAAAGTTTCCGATATGTATTCGAAAAAGCGTTCACGGATCATTGCAAGACCACGTCAAATGGCAATGGCAATCGCTAAGGAGCTTACATCGTTAAGCCTTCCCGACATCGGCGAAGCTTTCGGTGGTAGAGATCATACGACAGTGCTTCACGGTTACCGCAAGATTAACGAACTACGTATTTCCGATCCGATCGTGAGTCGCGATTTCAATGCATTGATTATGATTTTGAGAAGTTAATAACAGCTGAATAATTTGTGTATAACTGATCAAGAAAAAATGAATCGATTTTTATCCACAAATTATCCGCACGTTCATACCGCAATCATACAAGCTAAGAAATGAATGTAATAAAATGATTTAATTGTAAAAATAACTGTTATCCCAAAAAACATCCATCTTTATTTATTGTTATTACTCTTTTTAAATGCTTTTAATAAAAACCAATAAAGATACACTACTAAAACCATTACAGACGGTTGCCGGAATTATCGAGCGTCGTCAAGCGTATCCCATTTTATCGAATGTATTGATCCGACAAGATCAGGAAAAGACCACTTTTTTGGCTTCTGATTCGGATATTCAGATTAAAACGGAAATCACGCCAAGCCTTGCTTCTGATCAACGTTTTTCGATGACGATTGCCGCAAAAAAAATGCTGGATATTTTGCGCTCGTTATCTAACGACGGAGAAGTCCAGTTAGTAAGGCAAGACGATCATTTACAAGTGAAATTCGGCAAGAGTATGTTCAGTCTTCAGATTCTACCGGCTGAGGATTTTCCGGAAATCGTCGAAACATCCGAGCCGGAAGCTGTTGTCACACTAAGTCAAAAAACGCTTAAAAGCTTACTGCATCACGTTCAGTTTTGCGTCGCACAGCAAAACATACGCTACTACATGAATGGGTTACTGCTGTCGACTCATGAAACACAACTGACGGGAGTCAGTACCGATGGTCACCGTCTCGCGCTGCTTACGACGCAACTGAATGAAAAGCAACCCAAACAGGAAGTGATTGTTCCGCGCAAAACAGCGGTGGAACTATCCAAATTGCTTGCGGACAGCGACGATCCGGTAAAAATAGAGTATTTTCAGAAAAAAATCAGGTTTTCGTTTTCCGGTATTGTTTTAATTTCTAAAATCATCGAAGGTAAGTTTCCGGATTATAATCGTGTCATCCCGCTCAATAACGACAAGACATTCGAAATCGACCGGGCAACGCTGTTGCAATCGTTGCAGCGTGTATCCATTCTCTCCAATGTCAGTGAAAACTTTCGGGGCGTAAGGCTTATCGTCAGCACCGAAAATCTGTGTATTATTTGTAAAAACAGTGAACAAGAGGAGGCGCAGGAGGAGCTGGAAATCGACTACCAAGGCGATAAACTTGACGTAAGCATGAATATCACCTACCTGATGGATTTGCTCAACAATGTCGGTAGCGAGAAAGTACGGCTTGCATTTGAAAACGAAAACAACAGCATCCTGGTTACAATTCCGGGCAATGATGAATTTAAATACATCGTGATGCCGATGCGTATTTAGTCAAGATTTACCACCCTAACTGCAAAATTTTAAATCGGTCCCCTACCAATGAATAATTCCAACGATAATCCAACGAATGAAAGTCAGAGTGACTACGGTTCCGATAGTATCAAAATACTAAAAGGGTTGGATGCCGTACGTAAACGGCCCGGTATGTACATTGGCGATACCAGCGACGGAACCGGCTTGCATCATATGGTGTTCGAGGTTGTCGATAATGCCATCGACGAAGCATTGGCCGGTCATTGCGATGAAATTACGGTTACCATTCACCCGGATAATTCCGTCAGTGTGCTTGACAACGGGCGCGGTATTCCGACCGGTATCAAACAAGACGACGATCTAAAACGTTCTGCAGCTGAAATCGTGATGACCGAACTGCACGCAGGCGGAAAGTTTGACGATAATTCATATAAGGTATCCGGCGGTTTGCACGGTGTTGGCGTATCGGTGGTTAACGCATTGTCGGAGTGGTTGAAGTTGACCATCCGCCGCGACGGTAAAATTCATCAAATGGAATTTCGCATGGGCGTTCCGGTCAGGCCGTTGGAAGCGACCGGTGAAAGTGAGCGGCATGGAACCGAAGTACATTTTTTGGCGAGCAAGGAAATTTTCGGTAACATCGAATACCACTACGATATTTTCGCCAAGCGTCTGCGGGAATTATCTTTTCTAAACAATGGTGTAAAAATACACTTGATCGATCAGCGCAGCGGAAAAGATGAAAAATTCGCGTTCACCGGAGGTATTAAGAATTTTGTCGAGTATATCAATCGCAGTAAAACAGTGCTGCACCCCGGTATTTTCTACGCAGCGGGTGTGAAGGACAACATTGCCGTTGAGGTCTCGATGCAATGGAACGACAGCTATACCGAACAAGTATTGTGTTTCACCAATAATATTCCGCAAAAAGACGGCGGTACGCACTTAACCGGATTACGTGCAGCGATGACGCGCACGCTTAACGGTTATATCGAGAAAAACGAATTGGCTAAAAAAGCCAAAATAGAAACATCAGGAGACGATATGCGCGAAGGGTTGTCGTGTGTATTGTCGGTCAAGCTATTTGAGCCTAAATTTTCATCGCAAACCAAGGAAAAACTGGTGTCGTCGGAAGTACGACCAGCGGTTGAGGAAATCGTATCGCAAAAATTCTCAGAATTCTTGCTGGAAAATCCAGCCGATGCAAAAATCATTTGCAACAAAATCATTGATGCTGCCCGAGCCCGAGAAGCGGCACGCAAAGCGCGCGAACTTACGCGCAGGAAAGGCGTGCTCGACAGTATGGGACTACCGGGAAAACTGGCCGATTGCCAGGAAAAAAACCCGGCACTGTGCGAACTTTATCTGGTTGAGGGCGACTCCGCAGGCGGTTCCGCTAAACAAGGGCGTGACCGTAAGTTTCAAGCGATTATGCCATTGAAAGGCAAAATCCT
This sequence comes from Nitrosomonas sp., assembly GCA_023257295.1. Classification (GTDB taxonomy): domain Bacteria; phylum Pseudomonadota; class Gammaproteobacteria; order Burkholderiales; family Nitrosomonadaceae; genus Nitrosomonas. Next base: position 11,469 of record JALRCN010000179.1, read on the forward strand.
GAATGTTGAGAAAGCCCGTTTCGACAAACTGATTTCGTCACAGGAAATCATTTCTCTGATTACCGCACTTGGCACCGGGATCGGCAAAGACGAATATAACCCCGATAAATTGCGTTATCACCGCATTATTATCATGACGGATGCGGATGTGGACGGATCGCATATACGCACATTATTGCTAACATTTTTTTACCGGCAGATGCCGGAACTGATTGAACGCGGCCATGTGTATATCGCGCAGCCGCCGCTGTATAAAATCAAACACGGCAAAAAAGAGCGTTACGTCAAGGATGATCATGAGTTAAAGCAATATATGCTAAGTATTGCTTTGGATGGCGCTGAGCTTTTTACTGGAGAAAATAAACCGCCGCTGGTCGGCGAGACGTTGGAGAAAATCGCCAACGAATATATCCTAGCCGAAGCAGTAATTGAGCGTATGAGCCAGGCTATCGACAATCACGTTATGCATGCGCTATTACGTCAGCCTGATGTGGATTTGAGTAGTAAGCAAGCGGCGGAAGATAGCGCATCGCGAGTAGCTGCACGGGTTAAGGATATAAAAATAGTCGCGGAATACGATGAAATACATGAGCGCTATCGCCTGAAAATCATGCGCATGTCACACGGTAATGTGCTGACCAGCTATTTGGATAACGATTTTCTGGAAAGCGGAGACTATGCACAAATCCAGAAAACCGCACAAGTGTTTGAAGGGTTGTTGAGTCAAGGTGCTTACATTCAACGCGGCGAGCGTAAGCAAACAGTCGCTGAATTCAAGCTCGCACTCGAATGGTTGCTGGAAGAAGCGAAAAAAGGGTTGAATGTGCAGCGCTACAAAGGTCTTGGTGAGATGAATCCAAGCCAGCTTTGGGAAACCACGATGGACCCTGCAAATCGTCGCCTGCTGCGTGCGCAGATCGAAGACAGCATCTTAACCGATGAAATTTTCACCACGCTAATGGGCGATGTAGTGGAACCGCGACGAGCTTTTATTGAGAAGAATGCGCTGCGGGCAACGAATATCGATATTTAACGGATTGTTTTTTAGGTTTATAAGTTACAGAAGAGAAGCCATAATCATATCTGAACCCATTGTGGATAATAGTTTGGGGCTATAGTAGATTAGCTTAAATGATAAGCTAATTTAATGAAGATAAGTCATTGTAGATTATTAAAGAAAACGCAATTAAGGCTATTGGAATATTTTGTTTTGGAAGTTACAGCGCGATCGGCAGCAGATATATTGGGAATTCAACCTAATAGTGCAGCACTTTTTTATCGCAAAATACGGGAAGTAATTGTTTATCATCTAAAACAGGAATCTCACGAAATCTTTCATGGTGTTGTGATTAGATGAAAGCTACTTTGGTGGTATTCGTAAGGGCAAGCGTGATCGCGGAGCTGCAGGCAAGGTTGCTGTGTTTGGTATATTGAAGCGCGGTGGCAAGATTTATATGAGGGTTGTTGGAGATACCAAGACAGAAACGGTGATGCCGCTGATCACTAGAAAGATAGCACCTGACAGCATAGTTTATACAGACTGTTATCGTAGCTATAATGCACTCGACATGAGTCATTTTTACCATGAGCGAATCAACCATCCACACTATTTGCACAAGGGAAGAATCACATCAACGGCATTGAAAACTTTTGGAATCAGGCTAAACGCGTTTTGAGAAAATACGATGGCATCCCTAAAGAATCATT
>JALRCN010000216.1 GCA_023257295.1 Nitrosomonas sp.
CAGCACCAGATCGCCCAGCGTCATGCGGCCGTCGATCACTTGCTGTGCGGCCAGCAGCATCAGCAGCGTGACGCCGATGGCAATGATCGCGCTTTGACCGGCGTTCAACGTGGCGAGCGAGGTTTGATTGCGCACCGCAGCTTTTTCCCATGCTTGCAGATGCTCGTCGTAGCGCCGCGCTTCCCAGGTTTCGTTGCCGAAGTATTTGACGGTTTCGTAGTTCAGCAAGCTGTCGATGGCTTGCGTGTTGGCTTTGGAATCCATGTTGTTCATGGTGCGGCGGAAAATCATGCGCCATTCGGTGACGATCAGCGTCAATGCAATATAAGCCAGCAGGGTGATGGAAATGATGATGGAAAACCAGATGTCATATTTGCTCATCAATATGCCCAATACTAAGCCGATTTCCAGCAAAGTCGGCAGGATATTGAACAGCATGAAATTCATCAGAAACGAAATGCCGCGCGAGCCGCGCTCGATGTCGCGCGACACGCCGCCGGTTTGCCGTTCCAAGTGAAAGCGCAGCGATAGCGAATGCAAATGGGTAAAAACTTTGTTGGCGACGCGCCGGATTGCGCGTTGCGTGACTTTGGCGAAAATGGCGTCGCGCAATTCGCCAAACAGTGTGCTGCAAAGGCGCAATGCGCCGTAGGCGATCAGCAAAAATACCGGAAGCGCCAATTCGGCGCGCGGCTGATCCAGCGCATCGACGATTTCCTTTAATACCAGCGGCACGGAAACGTTGGCCAGCTTGGCCAGTATCAGCAAGCTCAACGCTAAGGCCACGCGGACTTTGAATTCCCACAAATAGGGCAGCAGCGTGGCGATGGTTTTCAGGCTATCGCGAGTGGGTGCTGGTTTCTCCAAACGGGTAGGGCGCATGTGATGCTACGGCGTTCCGCTATAGCAACAAGTAAGCGATCGAACAGCCGGACAATGCGAAAATTCCCAGCCAGCACCAGATTTCCATCAATTTGCCGGGGCGGTATTGTTCCGGGATATGTTCGCTGAAAATGGCTTGCATGTTTAACACCGCCAGGATCGGCGCGGCGACGAAAGAAATCACCGTGGCGGCTTTGACCATTTCGCGCATCGACGTCATATAGAAAAACAAGATCAGCAGCGTTCCGGTAATGATGATCGATACCCAAATCAAATAGATTTTGCCGCTGTTTTGATCCGTAATGCGATTGGGAAACAGCAACGCCGATGCGGCGGTAAGCGAGCGCGGGAAACCGTCGAGCACGGTCAGCGTGGTGCTGAACATCGTGGTCAATGCCGCGACGGCGACGATCGGATATGCCCAATCGCCCAGCGCCTGTTTGTACATATCGAGCAATTGCTCCGCAAATGCGGCACCGCCAGCCGCGAACGGAATGCCGCTGCCCCACATCACCAATGCGCCCAATAACAAAAAGCAGACGGCCAGAAAGGCGGTGCCGATGTAGCCGACACGGAAATCGAGCAAGGCTTCTTGCATGTCGGTTTTTTTGCCGTCGCTGTCGTTTTTGCTTTTCGACCAGATCGAATGCCATACCGACAAATCCATCGGCGCAGGCATCCAGCCCAGGAAAGTGGCGAGAAAAATCAAATGCACGGTGTCTTCGAACGAGAAAAAAACGGTGGCTGTTTTGTAGTGGCCGGGATTATCGAACAACAGCATGATCACCGCCGTCACCGAGGTGACGGTGAGTATCAGGATGATGACTTTCATCATCCTGTCCAGCAGCTTGTAATGCCCGCTGACCAATAATGTCAGTGAGATCAGTAATAACAGGCTGCCGATGATGAAGGCCACCGTTTTCGGATCATGCCCGCCCAGTCCTTCCAAGCCGAAAATATTGGTGACCAGTCCGGCGGTTACCACGGTAACCGCAGCCTGAACGACAAACATGGTGGCGATGGTCATTAACAAGTATAGCCAAATCGCCCATTTTCCGAGCCGCATATAACCGTGCAAAATATGTTCACCGGTGGCGGCAGTGTAGCGCGGGCCGAACTCGAAGAAAGGGTATTTGATCAGATGGATGATGACGATGGCGATAATCAATTCGAAGCCGAACATGCCGCCCGCTTGCGTCGATTGAACCAGATGGGAGACGCCGACGGCGGCTCCGGCGTACAATAATCCGGGGCCTAAGCGGGAGAGTAGCAAGTTGGCGGATTGCGTAATGGACATTTTTTGTTTGCCGAAAGCGGCGGTTAATTGATCGGGATCAGTTTTTTTCAATGCGCAATTGATATGATGGTGGCAGGTATGTTAATCAGGGAAACACTGAGCAGTTGGCTGTGCAGGGCGATGCTCGAAATTCGATAGGTCTCATTTTTTGCGCTCCATCCGCCTTGCACCGCATCTTGTGCGTCGGACTATTCAGTGTTTCCTTAGTTACTGGAGCAATTTTATAATGCTTTTGGGGAATCAGTGATGGAAATTACTTGTTACCGCGATCCTGAAGTCAGCCGGGAGGCGCGTTATCTTCCGGCGAAAACCTACAACCTGGCCGTGACGTTGCTCTCGCGCTGCCCGACGCGGCATTTGTTCGTGCCGATCCGCAGCATGCAATACATGGCGATCATCGACCGAGAAGAGTTCGTGTTCATCGATGGCGAGCGCAAATGCTGGGTCGATATCGCATGGCGTAATTTCAAGCGGCAGCAACGCGATACGCTGGACGACCCCGTGGCTTACGAAGCTTTCTTCTACCGCGACCATATGCCCGAAGTCATGCTGCGGCTGCAACGCGAATTTCCGCTGGCGCTGCAAGGGCTGGTGAAAAGATCGAGGCTGGATGGCCCGGCGCGGATTATTCATTTTCCGGGGAAAGATTGATGTTTGGATGGATACCTTTTTTACCAAAACCTCGTTTTGGATTTTGTAAAACATAAGACTCATACCAATGAGATTATTGAAATTCGTTGGTTCCAGTCTTAATAATCTCAGAAGCTTTCATGAGAAAGAGCTGGGGATTGCCTATTATCAATGAGGGGCTATAAGCAAGCGTTGTCGGTATATTGGCTTTGTTCGAATCGTATGAGATTGATGCAATCCGATCTTGAGTGAGGCTTTCTGTGTTTGTAATGAAAATTAACTTTCCGATTCTTTTGGAACCTCGTCAGTAGCTACCGAACGAAGCGCCTTCGTTGCAGCTCGTGTAATTTTTTTCTTTGCTTCATCCGCCTTTTCGCCTTCTATTACTTCACGTTTAATGACTTCATTTAGTAAAACATCTTTAAGCTGATCCAAATCGATTCGTACATCGGGAGATATGCGACGCAATTCGCGTCGAATTATTTCTAATACAGGCGTTGTTTGCAGCATTGCGCCAATAAAAAACCTTGATAGCGCTTGTTTTTGGGTTTTGTATTCATCAAGCACCGATCGCTGCCATCCTTCCTTGCACCAAAGATAAAGTAAATCCAAATCGTTTTCGTTACGGGCATTAAGATTTAAGAAATCGATATTGACTATAAGGTCTTGATCAATTGGCTTGGAAAAAATCAAATGATAAACACGCCAACTTATGCCATTGGTCAGGATAACCCAATCTATACCCTGATTTGAGGCATAATCGATCGCTTGCTTTACGTGCTGATCTTTTAGTTCTATACCAATGGCCTTAATTTCAATAAGCATCCTGATAGCACCATCAATTTTTATCGCAAGATCGCAATACGTGCCGCGAATGGCAACTTCAGATGTGAGTTCGGTATATTTGTCATAGCCGAATACATCGGTCAATATATCTTTGATAATTGTTACCGTATCAGCCTCTCCTACGTCACGCGCTTTTGCTGCGGTCAAAATTGGTTGGTATTTTTTTATACCACTTACAAGGCGTTCCGCTACTTTCTTAGGTATAGATGCCATGTTTTATATGTTCTCCTTTATTTGCTGATGGTTGGAGTTGTCCCCTTTTGACGGACACATTAAATTATGTGTAAAGGAGAAGGAAGATGACTCAGAAATACAAACCTGCATACCCAGAGGAATTTCGCCAGCAGATGGTGGAATTAGTTGCGATGGGAAAAAAT
>JALRCN010000029.1 GCA_023257295.1 Nitrosomonas sp.
CTCCAACTCCAGTATTCTCCCAAATACTGTAAACAACGCTAGAAATTCTTACACATTAAATGAGCAGAGATGATGTGGGGGTTTTCTTGATTTTCTCACTCAATATTTTGTACTTGTTCCCGCATTTGTTCGACAATCACCTTCAATTCCATTGAAACTCGCGTGATTTCTAGATCGACCGATTTCGAGCCGATGGTGTTGGTTTCGCGATGAAGTTCTTGCATCATAAAATCGAGCCGTTTGCCGACGGCTCCGCCTTGGTTGACGATGCGTTCGACTTCGTCTAGGTGCGCTTGCAGGCGCGACAGTTCTTCGTCGACGTCTATTTTGCTGGCGAATAATGTGATTTCCTGGTGAATGCGGTCGTTTTCCTGAGTGCCGAGGATTTCTTCCAAGCGGGTGCGCAGTTTTTCCTCGAATGCGGCGATCAATGCGGGAATGCGCGGGGAGGCGGTTTGCAGCAGTTGGCGCATTTGATTGATGCGCTCCAGCAGCATGGTTTTGAGTTTGTCGCCTTCGCGCATTCTGGCGGCTTTGAGGTCTTGCAGCGCGGTTTGCAGCAGCGCCATGACGATGTCGTCCGACTCATCATTGGCGGTGTCTTTTCCCAGCATGCCCGGCCATTTGAGGATTCCCGCCACGGTTAACGGGGGCGCGGCGGGGTGACGTGTTTTAACCGCTTGTTCCAGTTGCAGCAGCTTTTCCAACAGCGTCGAATCGAGCTGCAATTCGTTTTCGGTAGTGGCCGCGGGTGTAAAGTTGAGTCGGCATTCGACTTTGCCGCGACTTAATTGCGCGGTCAGCAATTCGCGCATTGCGGGCTCGTGCCTGCGGAATTCGTCGGGAAGGCGCAGTTGCATGTCGAGATAGCGGTTATTGACCGAGCGGATTTCGAAACTGAACGACCCGGCGGGTGTTTCCAGGGTGGCGATGGCGTAGCCGGTCATGCTGTATATCATGGTTTATTTATTTTCGTTGGTTGAAGAGTTGGCCGATAAGCTGAGTAAACGGTTATCGCATACCGCCGGTGCCGGTTTTTGATCGAGTAATCCGGTGGCCGTGAAAGGTTGTTCTCGGTTATCCGCGTCGAATACGATGCGGCTGGCGTCGATGTATTTGTAATCGCCTGGTGCGTTGAGCCGCCATAAATTCGGGATTTCGTAATACGGTTGATTGAGGCAGTAAGATTGTGTGTCGCCGTGAATCAGCAGCACCGGTTTTCCAGATTGTGCGGCGGCGCTTTTGATCGCATCACGGATGATTTTGTACCCGTCGCATTCGGTGCGGTTGCTGTCCGTGCATGCGGGTTTTTCGTGATCGAAATCGAAAATATCGGCGTGGAAGGCGAGCACGATTGCTTGTGCCGATTGGGCGGCTGTAAATGCTTGTTGCAGCCATCGGTTATTGAACCGGTCGCGCCGATCCGCTTCGTTGAGGGCGTCGGCGACATTGCTGCTGAGAATCT
>JALRCN010000066.1 GCA_023257295.1 Nitrosomonas sp.
AAAAACGCCTGGAAGCGATCCAAGCGATGGAAGAACTCGGCTCCGGGTTTTACCTAGCCATGCACGACCTGGAAATTCGCGGTGCCGGTGCGGTGCTTTCTGAGTCGCAAAGCGGCGAAATGCAGGAAGTCGGCTTCAGCCTCTACAGTGCGATGCTGGATACCGCGATCCAATCGCTCAAGCAGGGAAAGGAACCCGACATGCAGCACCCGCTGGGCGTCGCCACCGAAATCAACTTGCACGTTCCTGCGCTGCTGCCGGACGACTACTGCCACGATATCCACGAACGTCTGGTGCTGTACAAGCGCATGGCCAACTGCGCCGACAACGAGCAATTGGATGACATGCAACGCGAACTGATCGACCGCTTCGGCCTGTTGCCCAACCCGGCCCGCGCCCTGCTCGACTGCCACCGCCTGCGTATCGCCGCCAAACCGCTCGGTATCGTGCGCATCGACGCCAGCGCGGAAAGCATTCAAGTGCAATTCATTCCCAACCCGCCGATCGATCCGATAAGAATCATACAGCTGATCCAAAGCAGCCGCGAATACTCGCTTTCCGGCCCGGATCGGCTGAAAATTCAGGTAAAGATTGAAGATGTAAATAAGCGAGTGACGCGGGTTAAGGAGTTGATGCAGAAGTTGGGGTGAATGGTTGAAAGATGATTATTTTGTTCTTGGTTATTTTATATCAAGATGTGCCCCCTTTTATGTGCGTGCTGCTCAATCTTGCTTATGTGATCATCGCCTATATTCAGAAACGGGCCTTCTCCCGAGCTGATCGAGGAGGCGCGTAGCAGCAGTCTTGCCGCCGCGAATCAATTGGCGCCCGGAGAGCCTCGTTTTATACGTCCTGATGACCTCGCTAAACGAACTCACTTCGGCAGCCTGACTTGCAGGGCGGTCTTCTTGATGAACTTTCACTGCCAATTGCAGCAAACGGGAATTGATATCCAATCTGGATTTGCGGGCAACGTTCAAATTAATTTCAAACACAATCTTTTCCTGTGCCAATTGCATATTGATCACAACACCTTGTGCGATTGCATCTGGATTGTCTGCCAATGTGAGGATGGGAAGACCTTCCAGTCTGTTTAGGATATTGAGCAAACGGTTGCCAAGTGTTTTAGAAAAGAAAATAACTTGGCATGCCTCCAGCTTATCTGGATTGTCAATGCGTTTAATCCTGAGTTGATGACTATGGACGGTTTTTCCCTCTAGCTTGTCGATTTCGCTACCGAAATGATCGTCCCCGTAAATACATAGATAAATGGTTTGCTCAGGAATTTCCGGCCAGTGTGTAAATGCGATGAAGTTATAAATAAAGGCAGCCTTCACCTGGTATTCGATTACGCTTTCAGCTTGCGCCAATGCCTGCGGGGTCGACAAGAAAAAGGAGTGCCAACACAAGATAAGCCAGCAATGACAGCAGCTTCGCTTTAATAAAATCATCTTCAATTTGAAGAAAATCGATTCGATACAGTCACGCTAGAAACGCCACTGCACGCCGCCATAAACACCCCGGGAAATAAACGCGGCAGCGGCCGGAACGATGTCGGCAACGAATTCCCGATGATGCTGGCTAAACAGATTCTGTCCGACAACGAATAATTCGACATTCTTCGCTGCCCGATAGGTCAATCGTGCATCCATCGTGACATAACCGGGTATTCTGTAATAGGAAATCTCGCTGGTGTACCGCAACCAAAGATTGATTTCCATTTTTTCCGATAGATCGTAGTTTGAGCGCAAGGAAAACTGGTGCTGCGGATTGAGTTTTTCCGCTGCACCTGTGCCCGGATCCACTCTTTTAGCTAATGGGCTTGAGGAAACCTGCATATCCAGGAAACTATAGTTGCCTTGTATGCGCCAATTATCCAGAGGCCTCCAATCACCGGACACTTCGACGCCGTACGTTAGCGCGGATGCCTGATTGTTGACGATCATCGGCAATAAAAACTGGCTTGGCAGTCCGGTGCTGAACGATAACGCACCAAAGCTGAGATCTCGCAACTGGCTATAATCATTGGCGAATCCTGAAATATCAACCGATGCTTGCGGTGAGAGTTGTTGACGATAACCCACCTCATAAGCCATGAGTTTCTCGGACTGAAAGCGATGATTGCCTTCAAGTACGGCAAAAACAGGATAAGGAAGATTCGCCAATGCCGGTATATTAGTTACCTGCGATGTTTTGAGATGAATATCGTTCTCCGCCCGAGAAGGCGTGCGTACCGCGCGTGAAACCGCCATCCAAATCGATTGCTCGGTGTTCGGTGTCCACATCAAACGGGCATT
>JALRCN010000161.1 GCA_023257295.1 Nitrosomonas sp.
CGCCGACACTTTCCACGTTATATCTCGATAAACCGATGCAAGGCCATACGCTGATGCAGACCATCGCCCGCGCCAATCGCGTGACGTCGTGGAAGATTAACGAGGTGGAGAAGCGCAACGGAGAAATTGTGGATTACTACAATGTGTTCCGCAACATGAAGCTGGCACTGAAAGATTACGCACAAGGCGGCGACGAGACCGAACCGCCGGTTAAGGAAAAAACGGAACTGTTTCGTTTGCTAGATGATGCGATTGAACAGGGCTTTGCGTTTTGCCACGAGAAGGCGGTTGCGTTGCGTGAAGTGTCGGGAAGCGACGATGTTTTCAAGCAGGTCGGGCGATTTGAATCGTTTGCCGACACTTTGCTGGCAAACGATGAGTGGCGCAAGAGTTTCAACATGTATGAGAACACCATCACGTCGCTGTATGAAGCGTGCAAGCCGGAGGTTCTTGGGTATGGCAAAGGGCGTGAAGTGGCGGCGTTTCAGTATTTGCGCGGCGTGATCGAAGCGCATATCGAACAGAAGGACATCGACGCGATCAGCTTGAAGATTGCCGAGTTGCTGGATGAAAGTGTAGTGGTGGATGGCGCAGAAGTGCTTAAAGCACAACAAAACGATGCGGAATATCAGATTATTCAAAAGGGCAAAACCTGGGATTTGAGCAAAATCAATTTCGACAAATTACGCGAGGAATTCAAACAAGCGCCATACAAACATATCGAGATCGCCGATTTGCGCGCTTTTTTGCAACATAAATTGGAATTGATGCTGCAGCAGAATGCAACGCGAACAGATTTTGCCCAGCGCTTGCAGCAGATTATTGATCAATATAATGCTGGCGGTTCCTCTACTGAAGACTACTACGAAAAACTGATGCAATATGCCGAGACCGTGCACGCGGAAGAAGAACGCCATATTCGCGAAGGCTTGAGCGAGGATGAGCTGGAATTGTTCGATTTGCTGAAAAAAGACAAAATGACGCAGGACGAAACACAAAAAGTAAAATTGGCCGCGAAATCGTTACTGCATCGCTTACTGGAAGAACGTCCCCGTGTGTTGGTGCAGGATTGGTACAAGGATACGCAAACGCAGAAAACGGTTCGATCGGCGGTCGAGAAAATACTGGATCGCGATTTGCCGGAAAGCTATGACCGCGTGCTATTCCGCGAGAAATGCGACAATGTGTTTCATCTGGTGTTGGAATATGCCAGTCATGGTCGAAAGTGGGCGGCTTAACAGACAGAAAATTATATTTCAGGCATCACCCAGGCTTTCCATCCCGCCAAGCACAGCAACGTAAAGAATGCCGCCAGGATATCGTCGAACATGACACCGAATCCGCCTTTGATCCGATGGTCGTAATAGCGGATGGGTTGCGGTTTTGCGATGTCGAAGAGGCGGAACAATGCGAATGCGGCCAATTGCCATGTCCAATGATTCGGCGTGAAGTACAGCACCAGCAGAAAAGCAACCGTTTCGTCCCAAACCATGCCGCCGTGATCTGGGTCGCCCAATGCTTGGCCGCTGAGGCCGCAGGCCCAGATACCGGCGATAAAAAAAATGTCGATCAGCAGTAACAGGGCAAAGGGCGTCAAATAATAATCGAGAACCCAGAACAACGGAAAGGCGACAAGCGTGCCCACCGTGCCCGGCGCAAACGGGCTGAGACCGGCGCCACCCGAGAATGCGATGAAATAGGCGGGATGGCTGTAGACCAGATCGAGGGTCGGTCTGAATGACGCCGGTTGCGCGCTGGAGAAATTATCGGTTTCCGGTGCTGAAGTGGTCATAGCCTGTGGTCTCCAATGTCATGGTTTTGCCTTGCGCATCTTTTACGATCAAGCCTTCGCCCGATGAAATTTCGCCGATGCAAGTAAGCGGCATGCGCAGTTCTGCGGCAAGCATTGTAATTTTCGCGCGGTGCGCTGTCGGCGCGGTGAAGCATAATTCGTAATCGTCGCCGCCAGCCAACAGACAAGCCATCGCCACAGATTGTGGCAAGCGCTTTTTCAGAACCGGCGAGCAAGGGATGCTGTGCAGATGAATGACGGCAGATTTTTCCGAGTTCTGTAGGATATGGCCCAGATCCGCAACGAGTCCATCGGAAATATCGATTGCGCTGTGCGCCAAGCCGATGAGCCGCCGTCCCAATTCGATTCGCGGTGCCGGGGTTAATAATGCGGGTAAGCATTGGTCGATTTCATCGGGGTTCAGCACAATTTTTCCAAGGAGGTGCTGCAAAGCCAGTGCGGCATCTCCCAGTGTGCCGGAGACCCAGATGTCGTCGCCGGATTTTGCGCCGCTGCGGCGTAACGCTTTTTCTTTCTCGACTTCTCCTAGGATTTGCACGCAGATATTCAGCGGCCCAGCGGTAGTGTCGCCGCCGATGAGTTCGACATGATGCTGTTCTGCCAATGCGAAAAATCCTGCGCTGAATTGTTGCAACCAAGTTTGATTTTGTTGTGCCAGCGTTTCTGGTAGGGTCAGTGCCAGCAGTGCCCAGCGAGGTTTTGCGCCCATCGCCGCCATATCGGACAGATTGACGGCGAGCGATTTATGCCCGAGACGATAAGGGTCGGTATCGGCAAAGAAATGCTTGCCGCATACCAGCGTATCGGTGGAGATAGCGAGTTCGTTACCGGGAGTGATGTCGATTAGCGCGGCATCGTCGCCGATTCCAAGCGCCGCATTCGATGCGGCGCGTTTGAAATAGCGGCGGATGATATCGAATTCGGAGTTCACGCTGACAATGGTTTTATATCTGTTTCTTGGCTTGCTTGTGGGCTTCGATCTCAACGCTGCGCAATTGGATGGCCAGCTTGTCCAATACGCCGTTGACATATTTGTGTCCATCGGTACCGCCGTAGGTTCTGGCCAGTTCGATGGCTTCGTTGATGATGGCGCGATAGGGGATTTCCGGGTGATGGATTAATTCGTACGCGCTGAGCAATAAAATGGCCGCTTCAACCGGGCTCAACTCGTTCAAAGAGCGATCCAGATAAGGTTGGATGGCTTGTTCCAGTGCGGCGCTGTGTTGGATTGCGCCGTGCAGTGCTTGCGTGAAAAATTTTATATCGATATGCTTGAAATCGTCGGATTCACGCAATTGTTGCTCGATAAAGTCGGCGCTGCCACCAGCTACGCGCCATTGATAGATACCTTGCACCGCGAATTCGCGGGCAATTCTGCGGCGGCTTTTGATTTTTTCGGTATTTGGGCGGCCAGCGGTAAGGTCGGGTTCTGTCAAGGCGTCGCTCATAAATCGGTTTCGTCGATATTGATATGCAGATTGGCCATTTCCAGCGCAACGCGGGCTGCATCTGCGCCTTTCTGGCTCATGCGCGCAATCGCCTGATCGTCGTCATCGGTCGTTAAAATGCCGTTTGCGATGGGCACGCCAGTTTCCAATTGCGCTATTGTGATGCCGTGCGCAGATTCGTTGGCGACGATTTCGAAATGATAGGTGTCGCCACGAATGACAGCACCGAGTGCAATCAATGCGTCGAATTGATCCGACAGTGCGAGTTTTTTCAATGCCAGCGGGATTTCCAATGCGCCTGGTACGGTGATCAATAGCAGATTCGCATCCTGTACGCCGTTCTTTTTTAATTCTGCGGTACAAGCGCCGAGCAGCCCTTCGCCGATATCGAGGTTAAAGCGGCTCATGACAATGCCGATGCGTAACTCGGATCCGTTGAAAATCGGTTCAAACTCAAGGATGTCGTCGTAGTGCGCCATAATGAATTCCTTTATTGCTGTAAGTTGATGTCATGTTGCTGCGATTGGTTTATTTTTCAACGTAACGGGTTACTTCCAGCCCGAATCCCGTTACGCTTGGCATTTTTCTCGGTGTTGCCATCAAGCGCATTTTGCCCACGTTGAGATCCTTAAGGATTTGCGCGCCGATGCCGTGATCGCGCAAATCCGTTTTGGGTGGATGGGGAAGATGCGATTCTTTCAATTGTACTCGCTCGATCAGTTTCGCCGGACTTTCTTTGCGATGCAGTAGCACAATGACGCCGCGTTTTGCTTCCGCGATCAATTGCATTGCGTCGTGAATGCTCCAGGAATGTGTGCTGTCCTGAATATCCAGCAGATCGACCACGGATAGCGGCTCGTGCACTCGCACCAGCGTTTCGGTCGACGGATCGATTTCGCCTTTAACCAGCGCCAGATGCGTGGTGTTCGCGATTTCGTCGCGGTAGGCGATCAGCAGAAATTCGCCGTACAAAGTTTGAATGGCGCGTTGCGCAGCGCGGGTCACCAAGCTTTCGGTTTGGCTGCGGTATTCGATCAAATCTGCAATGGCGCCGATTTTGAGTCGATGCTTGTGCGCAAATTCGATCAGATCCGGCAAACGCGCCATGCTGCCGTCTTCTTTCAGGATTTCGCAAATCACCGAAGCCGGTGTCAATCCTGCCATGCGGGTCAAATCGCAACCCGCTTCGGTATGTCCGGCGCGTACCAGGACGCCGCCTTTTTGTGCCATTAATGGAAAAATATGTCCCGGTTGCACAATATCTTGCGGCTTGGCGTCGGGTTTGACGGCAACTTGGATAGTGTGCGCGCGATCGGCAGCGGAAATGCCTGTTGTGACGCCGCTCGCCGCTTCGATGGAGAGTGTGAAATTGGTGCCCAGCGGCGCGCGATTGGTCGATACCATCAGCGGCAGATCCAATTGGTGGCAACGCTCTTCGGTCAAGGTCAGGCAAATCAACCCGCGTCCGTGCGTGGCCATGAAATTGATCGCTTCCGGCGTTACGAAATCGGCGGCCAATACCAGATCTCCTTCGTTCTCGCGTTCTTCTTCGTCGACCAAAATCACCATCTTGCCTTGTTTTAGATCGGAAACGATTTCGTGAATGGCGCTGATGCTCATGAATAATAATCCCGGTTAAGCATTTAATAATCGCGCGACATAACGTGCCAGCATATCGGTTTCCAGATTCACCGCCATGCCAGGGGAGAGTGATTGTAAATTGGTCATGGCCAAGGTGTGCTGGATCAGGTTTACCGAAAATTGATTGCCTTCGATCCGGTTAACCGTCAAACTCACGCCGTTGACGGTAATTGAACCTTTTTGTGCGATGAAGCGCAATAGCGGTTGCGGCGCGCGTACGATCAGTTCGATGCATTCGCCGACGGGTTCGAATTTAACCACAGTGCCGACGGCGTCGACATGACCGCTGACCAGATGACCGCCCAGCCGATCCGATAACCGCATGGCCTTTTCCAGATTGACTTGTGCACCGGTTCGATTTAATCCTTGCGTGCAGTTTAATGTTTCCTGCGACACCGCGACGCTGAACTGGCGGTTATCCAATGCGGTTACCGTTAGGCAAACACCGTTGACCGCAATGCTGTCGCCGAGTTTGACATCGCTCAGATCCAAGCTGCCGGGAGCAATCGTTAACGCCAACCCGTTGCCGCTTTGTTCGTTCAGGGCAGTGGCTTGCATTATTTCTCCAATTGCTTCGATGATTCCGGTAAACATGCTGAAAGAGATGTAGTCAAATGGTTTGGCGCGCCCAACACGATTCGAACGTGCGACCCCCGCCTTCGGAGGGCGGTACTCTATCCAGCTGAGCTATGGGCGCTAGAATGAAAAATAGCTATCGCCATTTCCGGGCGACAGGATAACCGCTTTTATTATTCTCGTCCAACCCGATCGAATATCCGAGGACTGTTTAGTTTTTCTCAGCGGGCTTGATTTCCGTTTCCGTGATCGCAGGAAAAATTTTGACCGTTTTTACGACCCGATCCTTGGTTTGGATAATTTCCATCGGATACCCGGCGATATTGAGGCCGGTTCCGGCTTCCGGGATGTCTTCAAAGTATTCGAGGATCAGGCCGTTTAGGGTCTTCGGGCCGTCCAGCGGGAATTGGAAATCGAGTTTGCGATTGAGTTCGCGCAACAGTGTGCTGCCTTCGACGATGAAACTGCCGTCTTCTTGCTTTGCGAAGGTGCTGGTTTGGCTGGGTGCTTGCGTCGTGAACTCGCCGATGATTTCCTCGATGATGTCTTCCAGCGTGACCAATCCCATCCATTCTCCATATTCGTCGACAACGAGGCCGACGCGTTTTTGGTTTTCCTGGAACAGGTGCAATTGCGAGAACAGCGATGTGCCTGACGGAATAAAATACGGTTTGCGCATCACTTTTTCCAGCGAGGTTGCGGTTATTTTGCCGCTTTGCATTTGATTGAGCACTTTGCGTACGTGCACGATGCCGACTATGTTGTCCATGCGTTCGCGATAAATCGGCAGACGCGTGTGATGACAGGTCAGCAATTGCGCATGAATGACATCGTCATCCGCATCGAGATTGATCGCTTCGATTTGGCTGCGCGGTACGATGACATCGTCGACGGTGATTTTTTCCAGATCGAACAAATTCAACAGGATGCTTTGGTGCTTATGCTGAATGAAATGGCCGCCTTCCAATACCAGTGTCCGGAGTTCTTCCGTGCTGATTTTTTGCTGCAATTCGCCTTGTTGCGGTTTAAGGCGGAACAATATCAGCAGTGCGCTGACGAACAGATTCACGAACCATACGATGGGATAACAAACGATCAGCAACGGTGTCAGCACATAACTCGAAGCCAAAGCAATGCGCTCGGGATATGCGGCGGCGATGACTTTGGGTGTGATTTCGCTGAATACCAGAATGGCGAATGTTACCGCGATGGTTCCCAGGAATAAGGCGAAATCGTCGTGCG
This sequence comes from Nitrosomonas sp., assembly GCA_023257295.1. Lineage (GTDB taxonomy): Bacteria > Pseudomonadota > Gammaproteobacteria > Burkholderiales > Nitrosomonadaceae > Nitrosomonas. Next base: position 6,721 of record JALRCN010000161.1, read on the forward strand.
CAAACAGCGTGGCGACGATGATGGCCACTAACGTGGCCGATGCGGTATTCAGCAGATTGTTGCCCAGCAAAATGACGCCTAACAGTCGGTCGGTCTTCTCGAGCAATTTGATCGTCAGCCGCGCGCCGCGATGGCCTTGTTTGGCAAGATGGCGCAACCGGTAGCGGTTGATCGCCATCATGCTGGTTTCCGATAGCGAAAAAAAGCCGGATAGAATCAATAAAATCGCCAATGCGATCAGCATGATATGAAGCGGCAAGTCTTCCAACGGTTACCTCTGCAGGAGTGAGAAAGGATTGATCGATACACCTCTATTTCGAATCCGGCAATGCCTGAGTTTGTCAAACATGACTATCATCATCGGGTTGTACCAGAAAAATAAGGACGATGGCAATGATGATCACCAGCCGGAATGCCGCTTGCTGTGCATTGGCTACGTCGGATTGCCACATCAAGAACCATTCTCCGCCGATTGTCATGAATCCGGTGAACCATAACAAAAAGCCCAGCATCAATCCTAAAATCGGTATGCGTTTAGCCTGATTGAATGCAAGCGGATCGTCGATATTTTTGTAAAGGCGTAACCCGCCTATCCAGCAACAAGCCGCTATGGCGATTTCCGCGCAGATAATCATGCCGTAAACGGCATGATGAATGAACGGCGATTCGATGGCACGCCACATCGATCGATTATCGGCGAAGGTCGTGTCCATCGTCAGGACATGCGTGACGAGGAAGAAGTTGGCGTTGTAATCGGTGATATTGCCGAGAGCAACCAGCGATGCGTATAACGCAAAAGACAGCACCATCGAAACTTTGCATAGCCTGGTATACATCATTGATCTACCCGGGTCGAGCGAGTCGGCGGCATAAGCGGCCCGATTGCCGGGTAGGGGCGGTGCAAATTTGACGGGCCTATTAAGATACCTGCTGGATACCGGCCAGAAGCCAGGTGGCTTGCGGATCTTTGAGGTTTTTTTGCACATGCCAGATTTCATCGAATGCGTCCGGTTCGCCATCGGGCAGATCGCGTATTTGGCCGGTGAAACGCACACTGGCAATTGCTGCATCGCCGACGGTTTCCACTTCCAGCAGATTGGCATCAATGAACATTACTTCCGATTGCTGGTGAGGGCCATCCCTTTCCTTAATTTGCGCGTCGATTTCCGCGAGCATTTCCGGCGTGGTGTAATCGCGGATTTCTTCAATATCGCCGCGATCATGTGCGGCTTGCAGGGCGATGAACGATGCTTTGGCATGCTTCAGAAACGGTTCCACTTTAAAATCCGCCGGAATGTTAGGTTGTTGCGTTGCGCTATTGCCGGTATTTGCTGCCGCAGGCGAAAATGGCGGCGGCGTGAAGCGGTCTTGCGCCGCGGTGTTCATGCCTCCCGAATATTGCATCGCGGGCGATTGCTGTTCCGTGCGCGGTTTGCGCATCATGCGGATAATGAAGAATACTCCGCCGATCAATAGCGCTATGATCAGCATGTCCATCATATTGATGTTTTCGAATGCGCCGCCCATAAACAGCGCTGCCAATAAACCGCCTGCGGCGAGACCGGCTAATGCACCGCCCCATTTGCTGCCCGTGCTAGGCGCTGCTGCGGGTGCGGCGGCAGGTGCTTGTTTCGGGCTTGGTGCGGTTTGTTGCTGATTAATCGATTGACGTTGCGTGCCGAGATTCTTGCCGCCGCCCATACGCTTCGCTTCCGCATCGAATGCGAACAATCCAAAACTGAGAAAAGCGATGGTCAGAAAGGTGAGTGTTTGCTTCATGGTTGTTTCCTCAAACCGGTGTTAAAAATTCGAGTATAGCATCAATCCGGTCGTGGTCAATTTCTCACCGCAGCAATAGCAAGCGCGGAACGGCATCGGCACCGATCCGTACAATCGCATTTTGATTAAATTGCCGCCCGATGAATTGTGCGGTATCCGGATCGATACCGGACACAAAAAAACTTTTTTCGGCAGGCCATTGTGCGCATGGATCGATGTTCGACCCTTCGACGATGGAATAGCCTTGATGTTGCAGGCAATGTCGTAACGATCGGTGCGCCGTCAAATTTTCCTCAATGGGCAATGGCCGACTGAAAGGGTTATAGGCACTGACGATGGCCGCATGACGCGAATTCGTATCCTGCAACAGCAAGGCAAGTGGTGCCGAAAATGTATCGATACGCAAGTAAACCGGCTCAGGGAAGGTGTCGATCCGGTAAATCGTTTTTGCGTAACTATCGACAAGCTGTTGAGGAATTGTCGAATGTGCCATGAATAAAAAGGGTATGCTTATTCGTGCCTATGACCTTGATGCGCATGGTCGTGAGAATTGTCCTGTGCAGTTTGGATAATTTGCCGATATTGCTCCGGCGTCATCGCATTCAATTCAAGTACGAAAGCCGCTATCGCCCAAATGCTGTCGTCGTCGTGGCTGAGTCCCCATGCTGGCATCGCGGTCATTTTTAGGCCATTCTTGATCACCCAAAAATAAGCCTTGGCGCGTTCCAGTTTTTCGGTTTGATCCTTAATCGGTGCACGCTCGAAAAACTTGGGTGCTTGCGGGTACAATCCAAGCGATAATTCGGTTGGTTGCATGCCTGGCGCAAGATGGCAGATAGTGCACATTGCGCTGTAATGCTCGGCACCTTGTAAACGTATCCATTCGTTGTCCATTGCGGGTACTTGCTGTTCCTTGGCGCGTGCTTCGATTGAGTTGTTTCGTACCCAGGCGATGATTTTCTCGGTGATCGCCCAGTGTTTTTCCGTAGCTGCCATGTTATATGCGCCCGAGCTAAGTGTGATAAAGACAAGAATTGCTGATGTCACTAGAAAGCCAATAATCTTTTTCATTTTTGACTCCTTGCAATCAATAAAACAAGATCGATACGTTTGGATTGCTTGAAATTTTTGATTGTCGTGCCTGAGGCCCAGTTTCAGCGCAATGCATCAGTGTAATGTTTGATCCTGATCAAGCATAAAATTTAATAAGAGAATTATACTAAAAAAGTGACTAATTCGAAGGAGAAGAAAATGGCAGTCTTTACATTATATAATCCCACAACACATACACTTTCCAGCTTAACCTCGGCTTTGTTGTCTTCTGGGTCGGGCATCTCGGTTACTGCCGGTTCGATCAGCGTGAAGTATGGAACGGGTACCTCATATGCGGATACGGTGCTCGCTACGACTTCGATTTCTTTTTATGATGGCAGTATTCCTGGCCTGGGCATCGGTGCAGGGTTGGTTCTGACATCCGGCGATGGCAATCCACCTTCATCGAATACACAAACAGGTTATGGGGTCTCATTGACACCGTCGGAAACGGACGCTGGTCTCAACACTACAGTTCACGCTGCTTTTCCATCGGCAGGTGAAGTTAAGGATGCGACGGTGCTCGAATTCAGTTTCACCGTGTCGGATCCCGCGCTAACCAGCATTAAATTCAATCTCATTTATGCTTCCGACGAATATCCGGAATTTAGCGACAGCAGTTTCGTCGATATCGCGGGTGTTTATGTCAATGGCGTCAATTATGCATTGTTCAATAATCGCGCCGATCAGCCATTGAGTATCTTGGATACCAACTTAGCCGCCGGTAATTACCGGAATAATGCAGGCGGTGCTATTCCGCTGGAATACGACGGTATTTCCAATATCTTGACGGTGATTGCGCCGGTGACTACCGGTACGAACAAGATAAAAATAGCGGTCGCGGATACCGGCGATCAGATTTACGATTCAGGTATTTTTGTCGGAGATTTTCATGCCATCGATTTTGACGGTTCCGGTTTGGCATTGGAAACCAAAGGCTCATCATCGGATGATTTGCTGGTGAAAGGGCACGATTTTAACGAATTTTTTGATCTCGGCAGTGGTAACGACAATGCATTCGGCGGGAAAGGCGATGATGTTTTCGATGGCGGGGATGGTTTTGACTCGGCTATTTTCAGTGGAAACTTTTCCAGCTACGACTTCAGCAAGCTGTTCACCGATAATCTTATTTCCGGGCCGGATGGAAACGACAGTCTGAACGATATTGAGTTCGGCGTGTTTGGCGACGATCTTTTCTCATTCGATACCCAAGAGGGTGGCAGTACTTACAATATTTATGCCTTATTGGAGGCGGCGTTCGATCAAGCACCATCAACGGATTTGTTGAGCCAATGGGTTAAAGAAGGAATGGATGGCGACGATACGGCGGCGCTGGCGCAGCAAATGATCAATACTTATGCGCCCGGTGTTTCAAATGAAACATTGATTGTTCATTTATTCAAGACCGTGGTCGGCATTACGCCGACACAGGCGCAGATCGATGAATTCAGTGCGTTGATCGGGCCTGGAAAAACCTTTGCAACCCAGGGCGATTTGGTTGCTTTCGCGGCATTGCTCGATCTCAATACCGACGATTTTGCTTCTATCGTCGGTACGCCGATTGCATTGGATTTGTCGCAATTTATTTGAGAAAGAAAGCGTAATCGTTTTTGTATAAAAATAACCCGTTTGACTTAAATCCCAAGTCAAACGGGTTATGGTTTTATGCAGCTTGATTTATGCGCCTGTTGTCATTGCGTCGCGAATTTTTTGCAGCGCTTTCGCTTCGATTTGGCGTATTCGCTCTGCTGAAACGCCCAATTCATCGGCCAGATCATGCAGCGTTGCTGTGTCTTCTTTTTCGCGCAACCGGCGTGCTTCGATGATATGACGGCTGCGTTCATCCAGGCTTTCCAGAGATTGTTGCAAGCCTTTTTCGCGTAATTGAATTAATTGGTTGTTTTCAATAATTCGAGAAGGCTCGTTGCCATCCGTTAAATAACTGATCGGTGTAAAGCGGTCGTCTTCGTCATCGGACGAGGGTTCGAGCGATACATCAGCGCCGTTGAAACGTTTCTCCATCTCCACCACTTCTTCCGGCTTCACGCCGAGCTGAGTGGCAATGGCATCGACTTCGTGCGGATTCAATGTGTCTAATCCTCGTTTCATGCTGCGCAGGTTAAAAAACAATTTGCGCTGTTGCTTGGTGGTCGCAATTTTGACCAAGCGCCAGTTGCGCATGATGAATTCGTGAATTTCGGCTTTGATCCAATGCACCGCGAACGATACCAAGCGTACGCCTCGTTCCGGATCGAATCGCTTGACCGCTTTCATTAATCCGATATTGCCTTCCTGGATTAAGTCCGCTTGCGGCAAGCCGTAGCCTTTATAACCGCGCGCAATGGCAATGACAAAACGCAAATGCGATAAAATCAATTGTTGAGCGGCTTCCAAGTCGTCATGACTCCACAGACGCCGCGCCAGCCTGGTTTCTTCCTCTTGAGAAAGAACAGGGAAAGAATTAGCTGACTGAATATAACTTTCAAGACTTCCTCCCATTGCGGGCAGTGTTAAAGCATTCGTCATAATAATCATCTCCTCGGTTAGGTTGTGCTTTTGTGTCATTTTAGCACTCGCTTAATGAGAGTGCCAACTTGCTGAAAAGTTTCACCATTGAATCGGTATCATGGTTTACCGAGGCTCTATTTGCCACAGATGACTGGCAACGGATATGCGAGCACCTAACCAGCCAAGCCATGCGGAAAAAATCAATAAACTGAGACTGTCCGTTATTGCAAGAAAGCGTAACTGAAAATCAGTGCTGTAAAGTTGCGTAAGATCAATAAGATGATTATTTATTCTGTCGATGAGGAATGCTACGATCAACCAGGCGACAATGCCGCCGCTCAAGCCCTGAATGGTACCGAAATACAAAAAAGGCCGTTGGATAAAGCTATCGGTTGCGCCGATCAATTTGGAGATTTCAATCTCATCGCGTTTGGTGAGGATTTGCAGACGAATGGTATTGAACATGATCGCAACGATTGCGATGCTGAGCAACGTCGATAGCATCAACATGATCAAGCGGCCTAAATCGAGAATGGCATCGAGGCGCTCAACCCAATCAGAATCGAATTGCACCAATTCAATTTCAGGCCAATTTTGCAGGGTGGCGCGCAGTTGCTCCAAAGCCGCAGTGCTGTCCTTTTGCGTATGCACAATAAAAGCATCGGGTAAGGGATTACGTTCCAAGCTGGCGGCGATATTGGTCAATCCGTTGTCTTGTTGCAATTGCTGCAAAGCTGCGTCTTTGGAAATGAACTGAAAATCGACGATTCGCGTATCCGACTCAAGTCGTTGTTTGATACTGTCAATGTCCTGTCGGTCCGCGGTTGTTTTGACGAACAGGCTCATTTGCGGCGTGTTGGATACTTGCCCGGATAAGGATTGCATACTTTCCATCAGGATATAAACGCCCGTCGGCAAGCTGAGTGCGATACCCATTACCAAGACACTGTATAAGTTGGTTATAGGATTTTGAATCAATTGCTTAATGGTCAATAAAAGAGCACGACCGTGCTGAGATAGCCACGCGTTTATCATGCCGCCAATCTTCCCTGTTTTAGCGATAAAACGCGATGTTGCGTATCTTCCAATAAAGAGGCGTCATGCGTGGCGATCAGAACGGTAACGCCCACTTGATTAAACGAGTTGAACATGGTCATGATGTCTCGGGCGTATGCGATATCCAAATTGCCGGTCGGTTCATCCGCGATAAGAATCATCGGGCGATGTACCACCGCACGGGCAATGCATAACCGCTGTCTTTCTCCGCCGGATAATGCAATGGGCATGGATTTTTCCTTTTGCAGCAAGCCAACCTTATCCAGCGCAGCGCGTACGCGCGTTGCCATGGATCTGCTGTCGAAGCCGCTGATTTGCAGCGGCAACAAAACGTTATCGAAAACACTGCGGTCGAATAGCAATTTGTGGTCTTGAAATACGAAACCGATTTTTCGGCGCAGGTAGGGGATCGCTGCCGGTTTGAGTTGCGCGATGTTTTGCCCGCTAATAGCGATAACGCCGGAAGTCGGGCGCTCTATCGAGGCAAGGAGCTTGAGCAATGTACTTTTCCCAGCGCCGGAGTGGCCGGTTAGAAATACCATTTCACCGGCTTTTATCGCAAGATCGACATTATTCAGCGCAACAAAGCCATCTGGATAGCGCTTGGAAATATTCTTAAAAGTGATCATGCTGAGTCCGCGCGACAAGCCATATCAATCAAACATCGCATCGACAAAATCTTTGGCATCGAACGGACGTAAATCGTGCAGGCCTTCGCCGACGCCGATGAAGCGTAAAGCGGGTGGATTCTGGGGGTATTGTCCGGCAATAGCGGCAACCACGCCGCCTTTGGCGGTGCCGTCGAGTTTTGTCAAGATCAGGCCGGTAACGCCGAGTGCTTCGTCGAATGCTTTCATTTGCATGATCGCATTCTGACCGGTGTTGGCATCCAGTACCAGCAATACTTCATGTGGCGCATCGGGCATGGCTTTTGCAATCACGCGCTTTACTTTTTTGATTTCTTCCATCAAATGCATTTGTGTGGTCAGGCGTCCTGCCGTGTCCGCCAGCACGATATCGATGCCGCGCGCTTTGGCGGAATTGACGGCATCGAAAATGACGGCTGCAGGATCGCTTTTTTTATCCGGATCGTTGTCCGGTGCGATCACGGTAATGTTGTTCCGCTCACCCCACACCATCAATTGCTCTCGCGCTGCGGCACGGAACGTATCGCCTGCCGCCAGCAGCACCGATTGGCCTTGCGATTGAAAGTATTTGGCCAGTTTGCCGATCGAAGTCGTTTTTCCGACGCCGTTGACACCAGTAATCATAATGACGAAAGGCTGGTGTAAAGTGTTATCCAGCGGCTTCTGCAGCGGTTCCAGCATGCTGACAAGCGCTTCCTTGAGTGCTTGTTTGAGTTGCGCGGAATCGGTCAGGGCATCCCGTTTGACTTGTTTGCGCAGATTTTCCAGCAACTGTTGCGTAGCGGTAACGCCGACATCGGCGGTCAGCAGGATGGTTTCCAGTTCTTCATACAGCGCTTCGTCAATCTTGCCTCCGCCGAATAACCCCGACAGTTGTTTGCCGAAATTTTGTCGGGTGCGTGCGAGACCTTGCTTAAGCTTGCTGGCAAAACCAATGGAATCTTCCGGTGCATTTTTCGGTTCGATTGTGGTTGCGGCCACTTCTTCGGCAGGTTCTGCGGAATCTTTTTTGGATTTAAAAAAACTAAACATTCTGATAGGCTCTAAACGCTATAAAATAGACATTGTAATTTTAGAATGCCCCATTTTATTCTGTTTGCTCACATTTTGGTTAGTAAAAATGACGCCCGATTATCGTATTGCTTATCCCCGGTTTTTTTCTTTTATTGTGCTGTTGATCCTGTTGTCGCCGTTTCAGACGACAGCTAATCCGCATGAATTCATGTTAGACAATGGCTTAAAACTGATCGTGAAGGAAGATCGCCGCTCGCCGGTTGTGGTGGCGCAAATTTGGTACAAAGCTGGGAGTATCGATGAAGTCAACGGGGTATCCGGCGTTGCGCATGTATTGGAACATATGATGTTCAAAGGCACCAAGAAAGTACCGATGGGCGAGTTTTCCAAACAAATTGCGGCGGCTGGCGGTCGTGAGAACGCGTTTACCAGTTACGATTACACCGCATACTACCAGCAATTGCATAAACGCAGCCTGCCGATGGCAATCGAACTGGAATCTGACCGGATGCGTAACCTGGTGCTGACCAAAGAAGAGTTCGAGAAGGAAATCAAGGTCGTGATGGAAGAGCGAAGGTTGCGCACGGACGATCAAGTGCGTGCGCTGGTGTACGAAAAAATGATGGCGGTCGCTTTTCAAGCGCATCCGTATAGAAATCCGATCATCGGCTGGATGAACGATCTGGAAAATATGCGCGTGGAGGATGCGCAGGAGTGGTACGACCGCTGGTATTCGCCGAACAATGCAGTATTGGTGGTTGTCGGCGATGTCGATGCGCAAGAAGTGTACCGATTGGTGCAAAAGCATTACGGTGCCATCGAAACGTACCCGGTGTTGCCATTGCATGCGCGCAAGCCGCAAACCGAGCCGCCGCAAACAGGAACCAAGCGGATCGTTGTTAAAGCGCCTGCGGAGCTGCCTTATGTGATCATGGGTTATCACGCGCCCGCCATCCGGCATGTCGACGCGGATTGGGAGCCTTATGCATTGGAGATTCTGGAGGGTATTTTAGACGGCCATGCTTCGGCCAGACTGAACAAATCGTTAGTGCGAGACAGTCAAATTGCCAATGCGGTTAATGCAAGCTACGGCGCTATGGCGCGCGGGCCGAGCATTTTCTTTCTCAGCGCAGTGCCGAGCGAAGGTAAAACGGTGGAAGATTTGGAGCGTGCTTTGCGTAGAGAAATTGAAAAAATCATCGTGGAAGGTGTGACGGAAGAAGAGCTGGCGCGCGTTAAAGCGCAAGTCGTCGCGAGTCATGTCTATCAGCGCGACTCGATTCAATCGCAAGCGATGCAGCTTGGCAGAATGGAGAGCATAGGATTGTCCTTCCGCGATATCGATACGGTATTGGAAAAATTGAAAGCGGTAACGTCCGATCAAATTCGCGCCGTGACAAAGAGGTATTTCACCGACGACGGCTTGACCGTTGCCATATTGGATCCGCAACCACTGGAGCAAAAAGCGCCCATACGAGCGCCGAGTGGATTGCGGCATTAGTGTTCGATAAAAAAAACGCTGACAACTACCGGAAAGGAGAGAGCCGGTAATTGTCAGCGCTGGTGCCACGCTCTTTTATTTCTTAGAATCGCTATGGGTATGGCCGCCTTCCTTATTCCGGTTGCCATGGTCATGCATAGGCTTATGCCCCATCATATGATGCATTTCCGATTCATCCAGAAAACCATCTTTGTTGCTATCTTTCTTGTCGAACATCAGTTCGTGGTGTTTGATGAATTCTTCTCTGCTAATCCTGCCGTCTTTATCGGTGTCGACGGATGACATTTTATGGTCGCACTGATGCTCGTGGCCATCAGCGGATTTTTTATCGGCGGGTTTTGCGGGGTGATGCTGATGTTTGTCTTCTTTTGTGGCATCGCTTGCCAAAACTGTTGTTGTGTTGAGCGTTAATAAAAGAACGGCCCCAATCGCGGTGAAAATCAAATTATTGTTAGCGCGCATCGTGATTCTCCAAAATGATGAATAAGTGAAGGCAAAATTGCTTTCATTTTTTTAGAAATGACTATCGCGCGAAAGTTCTGAAAATAATTTGTTGGGAATCCGTCGGACTTAAATAATCAGTGAGCTAAGTGAGAAAATATGAATCATCTCATTGACGTAGTAGATTTGCCTTAAGTCCGATAGATTTCTAGGCAATGATAAAATGTTGGCGATAATGTTTGAGCTCGGCGATCGAGTCGTAAATATCGGATAGCGCTTCATGTTTGCTGTCTTTGGTAAAACCGGCGGCGATTTCCGGTTTCCAGCGTTTGGCCAATTCTTTCAGGGTGCTGACATCCAGATTGCGATAATGGAAGTACGCTTCCAATTGCGGCATTGTGCGCACCATAAAACGACGGTCCTGGCAAATCGAATTGCCGCACATCGGCGATACACCGGCGGGTACATGCTGTTTGAGAAATTCGAGCATTTGCGCTTCAACGTCGGTTTCCGAGAGCCTGGAAGCTTTGATCTTGCCGATCAAGCCGGACTTGGAGTGTGTCGATTTGTTCCATTTGTCCATGGCGTCCAGTACCGCATCGGGTTGGTGCACGACCAAGACCGGACCTTCCGCGACGGTGTTCAATTGCGAATCGGTAATCACCAATGCGACTTCAATGATGCGATCGCTATCGGGATTTAATCCGGTCATTTCCATGTCTACCCAGATAAGGTTATTGCTATTTTGTGCCATAATGACTTCTCTTTTTTGAATTGAATGAAATGCTTTTAATTGTGTCATATCGCCGATAGTACGTCACGGCGAAAACTTTTGGTCCCAAGCGAAACACTATGCAAAGTTTTACACTGATTTTTTTGATTACGCTCTCACTGACCACGCTGATCCAGATCGGGTTGTCGATACGGCATATCCGCTATATCCGGATGCATCAAAACAAGGTGCCGGAGCAATTTGCCGACCGGATCAGTTTGGCCGATCACCAAAAAGCTGCAAACTACACCTGTGCCAAAACACGTGCCGGTTATCCGCAGATTGTGTTGCACGTGGCGTTGTTGCTGGTTTTGACTTTAGGGGGCGGTTTGAATGCTGCGAGTGAATTTTGGTTGAGCCAGTTGGATGATTCTTTAGTGCACGGCATGGCGCTGATCGTCAGCGTGCTATTGATCATGAGCGCCGCGGACATTCCTTTGCGCTATTACCGCACCTTTGTTATTGAAGCGCAATATGGTTTTAACAAAATGACACCGGCGATGTTTTTCGCCGATTTGATCAAGCAAGCCGTACTGGGTTTGGTGCTGGGGGTGCCGTTGTTATTGTGCGTTTTGTGGTTGATGGAAAAAATGGGCGAGAACTGGTGGATATATGCGTGGTTTGCCTGGGTCGCTTTTAATCTGTTCGTGGTTGCGATTTTTCCGACCTGGATTGCGCCATTGTTTAATAAATTCATTCCGCTGGAAGACGAAACTTTGAAGGCGCGCATCGAACAGTTGATGAATAAATGCGGTTTTAAAGCCAGTGGCTTGTTCGTCATGGACGGTTCGCGCCGCAGCAATCACGGCAACGCGTATTTCACCGGTTTTGGCAAAAACAAGCGTATCGTGTTTTTTGATACTTTGCTGGCGCGATTGAGTCCGGGAGAAATCGAGGCGGTGTTGGCGCACGAACTGGGACATTTTAAGCGCCGCCATGTAATCAAACACATCGCGATTTCTTTTGCGATGAGCTTGGCTTTTTTATGGATCTTGGGAAATTTGATGCAGCAGGGTTGGTTTTATGAAGGATTGGGTGTGCAGGTTGCTCATGTGCCGTCAACCGCAATGGCATTGCTGCTGTTTTTCCTGGTGATGCCGGTATTTACTTTTTTGTTGCATCCAATATCGAGTTTTTATTCGCGTAAGCATGAATTCGAGGCCGATGCTTTCGCCGCAGAAAACTCATCGACCGACGATTTGATACATGCGCTGGTTAAGCTTTATCAGGACAATGCTGCGACGCTTACGCCGGATCCCTTGCATTCCGCATTTTACGATTCGCACCCGCCGGCGTCGATTCGCTTGGCGCATCTACAAAGTCAGGGGCAAGTATGAACAATAATGCCGGATGCGATTTGACGTCAAAACAATGTAAGCCTTGTGAAGGCGGCGTGCCGCCGCTATCCGGCGATGAAGTTGCCGCTTTGTTGCAGCAACTGGACGGTTGGCAATGGCAGGACAAGCGGATTACTAAAACTTATCGTTTCAAGAATTACTATCAGACCATGGCATTTGTGAATGCGGTGGCATGGATTTCTCATCGCGAGGATCACCATCCGGATATGTCGGTCGGTTATGGCCAATGTATCGTTACGTACATGACGCATGCCATCGGCGGGTTATCCGAAAATGACTTTATCTGCGCAGCAAAAATCGACAAGTTGTTTTCAATTTGAGTGTTCGTGCCTCCAAGACCAAGCAGTGTGAGGCAGCCTTGATCGGGCAAGTTGTTGCGGCATTCGGCAGGCACTATACGGTTGAAACAAGCACAGGGGAAACGATCTCGTGCGTAATGCGCGGCAAGAAAAGCGGTGTTGCCTGCGGCGATTGGGTTGAATATCAACCCACCGCAAACGAACAGGGTGTTATCGAAGCGATAGAGCCGCGTACGTCCAAGCTGTATCGCAGCGATGCATTCAAAGAAAAAATCATTGCAGCCAACGTGACGCAAGTGATCGTCGTTGTTGCTGCAATTCCCAGTTTTAGCGAGGAATTGATCAATCGCTGTCTGGTTGCGGCTGAGAGTGAGAATATCGCTGTGTTGATTGTGTTGAACAAGGCCGATCTGATCGAGCCGACCCGAATAGCGATGGATATGTTGTCGTGCTATCAGGATTTGGGTTGTCGTGTGCTAGTGTTGAGTGCATTGCACGATGTTTCATTGCTGCAGCCCTACTTAAAGAAACATTTGAGTGTTTTTGCCGGGCAATCCGGCATGGGTAAATCCACGTTGCTCAATGCATTGATTCCACAAGCAAAGCGCGCTACTGCGGAAATCTCTTTGGCATTGGATTCCGGTTGTCACACCACCACACATTCGCGACTGTACCGGTTCGATGCGGAAAGTGCGATTATCGATTCACCCGGATTTCAGGAGTTTGGACTCAATCATATTGCGCAAGAAAACCTGGCATGGGGGTTTGTTGAATTTCAGCCATACTTCGGGTGCTGTAAATTCAGCAATTGCCGTCATATCAACGAACCGGGCTGTGCCGTAATAGAAGCCGCGCGGCAGGGTAAGATCCAACCCAAGCGCTTGGCGTTTTATCATAAGCTGTTTTCTTCGCATCAATGCAAATGAATTACCTGAAAATCCGGCCGTTTTTTGTCATCGCTGCGCGGGTGCGTAGAAAAATAAACCGTTTTCACGTATAATTCCACCCTCAAAGCCAGGCCAATACGATTGGTTGATCTGGGTCTGTTTCCATATCTTGTCAGCTTCCAAGGAGTTTTTTGTGTCACAAAGCACGCCCGCCATCCTCGCACTTGCCGATGGAACAATTCTTCGTGGCGTGTCTATTGGTATCGATGGAATTAAGACCGGAGAGGTCGCTTTCAATACGGCAATGACAGGGTATCAGGAAATTTTGACCGATCCGTCGTATTGCCAGCAAATCATCACATTGACTTATCCGCATATTGGCAATACCGGTACTAATTCGGAGGATTTCGAGTCCGGCAACGTCGACAAGGTATATGCGGCGGGTCTGGTAATCCGCGATTTGCCGTTGACGGTGAGCAGTTTTCGTAAAACCCATACCTTATCCGAGTTTCTCCAAGCGCAGAATGTCGTTGCCATCGCTGAAATCGATACCCGCAAGCTGACGCGCATTTTGCGGGAAAAAGGCGCGCAGGCCGGTTGCATTATGGCGGGCGAAGTCGATGAAGCCAAAGCATTGCAAGCGGCTAAGGAGTTTCCTGGATTGGCGGGAATGGATCTTGCCAAGGTGGTCAGTTGCGGTCAATCGTATACATGGACGGAAGGCGAGTGGTCGTTGGAATCGGGTTTCCAGACACAAGAGAATCCGCAGTACCATGTCGCGGCATTCGATTTTGGCATCAAGCGTACGATTTTGCGCAAGTTGGCGCAACGCGGCTGCAAGGTCACGGTATTTCCGGCGCAAACCCCAGCCGATGAGATTTTAGCGGCGCGTCCCGACGGCGTGTTTCTTTCCAACGGCCCCGGCGATCCGGAGCCTTGCGATTATGCCATTGCAGCGACGCAAGCCATTCTCAATCAAAATATCCCGGTATTCGGCATTTGTCTTGGTCATCAGCTCCTGGGGCTGGCCAGCGGCGCGCGTACCGTCAAAATGAAATTTGGTCATCATGGTGCCAATCATCCGGTGCAGGATGTGGCGAGCGGAAAAGTGATCATTACCAGCCAGAATCATGGTTTTGCGGTGGATGCCGATACATTGCCCGCAACGGCGCGCATCACGCATGTATCGCTGTTCGATGGCAGTCTGCAAGGTTTCGAATTGACCGATAAGCCGGCATTTTGCTTTCAAGGGCACCCCGAAGCTAGTCCGGGGCCGCACGAAGCGGATTATTTGTTTGATAAATTCATTCGAATGATGCGGCATCATAAAAATAATCACGAATAATTACTGCGCAACGACTCGTTAGAAAGTATGCCTAAACGTACCGACATTCAATCCATACTCATCATCGGCGCAGGTCCTATCATCATCGGTCAGGCTTGCGAGTTCGACTATTCCGGCGTGCAAGCCTGTAAAGCGCTGCGGGAAGAAGGTTACCGCATCGTTTTGGTCAATTCCAATCCCGCTACCATCATGACCGATCCGGAAATGGCCGATGCGACCTACATTGAGCCCATTACGTGGACTATGGTGGAAAAGATCATCGCCATTGAACGGCCGCAAGCGTTGCTGCCCACCATGGGCGGGCAAACCGCGTTGAATTGTGCGTTGGATCTGGTTAAGCACGGTGTGTTGGAAAAATATGGTGTCGAGTTGATCGGTGCGTCGCGTGAGGCGATCGATATGGCAGAGGATCGCGAGAAATTCAAACAAGCGATGACGCGCATCGGTCTGAATTCGGCTCGTTCCGCAGTAGCGCACAGCATAGAAGAAGCCGTACAAGTGCAAGCCATGCTGGGTTATCCGGCCATTATTCGACCCTCGTTTACCATGGGTGGCAGCGGCGGCGGTATTGCATATAATCGCGAGGAATTTCTGGATATTTGCGAGCGCGGATTGAAAATCTCCCCCACTAAGGAGTTGCTGATCGAAGAATCCGTGATCGGTTGGAAAGAATTTGAAATGGAAGTGGTACGGGATAAAAACGATAACTGCATCATTGTTTGTTCAATCGAAAATCTTGACCCGATGGGCGTACATACCGGTGATTCGATTACCGTCGCACCGGCACAAACATTGACGGATAAAGAATATCAACTGATGCGCAATGCCTCGATTGCGGTGTTGCGTGAAATCGGTGTGGAAACCGGTGGTTCCAATGTGCAATTTGCCATCAATCCGGATAACGGTCGCATGCTGGTGATTGAGATGAATCCGCGCGTTTCCCGCTCTTCCGCATTGGCCTCGAAAGCGACCGGTTTTCCGATTGCCAAAATCGCGGCTAAACTTGCGGTCGGCTATACCCTGAATGAATTGGGCAACGATATTACAGGCGGCGTTACACCGGCTTCGTTTGAGCCGGCCATTGATTATGTCGTCACCAAAGTGCCGCGCTTTGCATTCGAGAAATTTCCGCAAACCAACGATCGTCTGACGACGCAAATGAAATCGGTCGGAGAAGTGATGGCGATTGGCCGCACATTCCAGGAATCCCTGCAGAAAGCATTGCGCGGATTGGAAACCGGTGTCGATGGATTGGATGAGAAAACCGACAACTTGGAAGCGATTCGCACTGAATTGGCTAATCCAGGCCCTGAGCGGATTTGGTATGTCGCCGATGCATTCCGTTGCAACTTGTCCATTGAAGAAATTCATCAGCTGACGCATATCGATTATTGGTTTTTGGCGCAAATCGAAGATTTGATCAAACAAGAGCAAGCGCTCACCAATAAAAGATTGGAAACCGTCGATCGTCCGACATTGCGTAAACTGAAACGCAGCGGTTTTTCCGACCGGCGGTTGGCGAAGTTGCTCAATACGGAGCAAACCGCAGTACGCATTTACCGGCATAAATTCGACCTGCGTCCGGTTTATAAGCGTGTGGATACATGCGCAGCCGAATTTGCTACCAGCACTGCTTACATGTATTCCACATATGAAGATGAGTGCGAATCCAATCCAGGCGATAGAAAGAAAATCATGGTGTTGGGCGGTGGCCCCAACCGCATCGGTCAAGGCATCGAATTCGATTATTGCTGCGTCCATGCGGCATTGGCGTTGCGCGAAGACGGTTTTGAAACCATCATGGTTAACTGCAATCCGGAAACCGTATCGACCGATTACGACACTTCGGATCGTTTATATTTTGAACCGCTGACTTTGGAAGATGTGCTCGAGATTGTTGCGGTGGAAAAGCCCAATGGCGTGATCGTGCAATACGGCGGACAAACGCCGCTCAAACTTGCGCGCGATCTGGAAGCCAACGGTGTGCCGATTATCGGTACCAGTCCGGACATGATCGATTGCGCCGAAGATCGCGAACGCTTTCAAAAAATGTTGCAACGGCTGGGATTGAAGCAGCCGCCGAACCGTACCGCGCGCAATCCGGAAGCGGCATTGGTTGCTGCCGAGGAAATAGGCTATCCGTTGGTGGTTCGGCCCAGCTATGTGTTGGGCGGACGCGCGATGGAAATCGTGCACGAAAAATCCGACCTGGAGCGCTATATGCGCGAAGCGGTTAAAGTTTCTAACGATTCGCCAGTGCTACTCGATCATTTTCTCACCAATGCAACCGAAGTCGATGTCGACGCGATCTATGACGGCGAAACCGTTCTGATTGGCGGCATCATGGAACATATTGAGCAAGCCGGTGTTCATTCCGGCGATTCTGCGTGCTCTTTGCCGACCTTTAATTTGTCGCCCGAGATGCTTAACGAATTGCGCTGGCAAACGGCTGAGATGGCGCGAGCATTGAATGTCGTCGGGCTTATGAATGTGCAGTTTGCGATTCAAGACGACACGATTTATGTGCTGGAAGTCAACCCGAGAGCATCGCGCACGGTGCCGTTTATTTCCAAAGCGACCGGTTTACAACTGGCAAAAATATCGGCGCGCTGCATGACAGGGAGATCCTTGATTGAACAAGGCGTCACCGAAGAAATAATCCCAGAATACTATTCGGTTAAAGAAGCCGTATTCCCCTTTATCAAGCTCCCCGGCGTCGATACGATTTTAGGTCCGGAAATGAAATCGACCGGTGAAGTGATGGGGATGGGCGCTACGTTTGCAGAAGCCTTCGTTAAATCGCAATTGGCAACCGATGTCCGGTTACCAGCTACCGGAAAAATTTTCATCAGTGTGCGGCAATCGGATAAACTTCACGCGGTAGAAATCGCGCGCAGCCTTGCGGAACTTGGCTTCACCCTATATGCTACACGGGGAACGGCGGCGGCAATTTCCGAAGCGGGTATCGATGTCATTATCATCAATAAGGTGGCGGAAGGCCGTCCGCATATCGTGGATATGATTAAGAATGGCGAAATCAGCCTGATCATCAACACGGTAAAGAATCAGCGCAGCGCGATCCGCGATTCTTATTCGATTCGCCATGCCGCGCTGCAAGCGAAAGTGACTTATTACACCACGTTGGCAGGCGCGCGCGCGGCCTGCGTGGGTATTACCAATAAGCGCGAATTACAAGCTTATAATTTGCAAAAACTGCATGTGCAACTCAAGTCATAGCATTTTTAGAAGAAGGATGTAGATTGAAAGGCAAAAAATTACCATGAGCACGATCCCATTAACCGTTGCAGGCGCAGAGGCGTTGCGAAAAGAATTACACGAAATGAAAACCATACATCGCCCGGCGGTTATCGCGGCGATTGCGGAAGCGCGTTCTCATGGTGATTTGTCCGAAAATGCTGAATACGATGCCGCCAAGGAAAAACAAGGGTTTATCGAAGGCCGTATTGCCGATCTGGAAAGTAAATTATCCAGTGCGCAAATTATTAATCCGGCGTTGATCAATGCCGACGGTGCTTGCGTTTTCGGTGCTACGGTCGAATTGGAAGATATGCAAAGTGGCGAGGTTGTTACCTATCAAATCGTCGGTGATGACGAGGCCGATATCAAGCTTGGAAAAATTTCCATCAGTTCGCCTATATCGCGCGCATTGATCGGCAAGTTTGCGGGCGATATCGCCGAGGTTCAGGCGCCAAGCGGTATACGCGAATATGAAATTCTCGATGTCAAATACATTTAAGTTTCGATGATTTTTAGTTCTGAAAGCTGCGCTTGGTTCTAAAAGCTGCCGATTTCTTTTTATCCGTTGCACGAACGGATTTTTTCTCAGTTTCTTGCGGTTTGGGGCGGTAAACCACCAGAATTTTGCCGATATGTTGTACCGGGGCCGCATTCAGTTGTTGGCAAATCTCTTCAAGCAATGCATTCCTCGCTATGCGATCGTCGATCTGTACTTTAATCTTGATCAATTCGTGACTTAATAGTGCGCGATCCAATTCCTCGACAACGCTTGCGGATAATCCGGATTTTCCAATCATCACGACCGGACTCAGTGCATGAGCCTGTGCTTTTAATTCGCGTCGACGGTCGACAGTAAGTGTTAACATAAATTCTCTTTAAACTATTTATTTTACTTGATGAAACGGGCTAAAACCAGTAAAGCTTGGATGAAAGAGCATGTCAATGATTTTTTCGTCAAGCAAGCCAAGAAAGAAGGATACCGTTCGCGCGCTGCGTATAAACTGCTTGAGATCAACGAACGGGACCATATTCTAAAGCCTGGATTGATTGTAGTCGATCTGGGTGCTGCGCCCGGGAGCTGGTCTCAGGTTGTCAGCCAGAAAGTCGGCGATACCGGGAAAATAATCGCATTGGATATTCTGGAAATGATGCCGTTGTCCAATGTAACATTTATTCAGAGCGACTTTAGAGAGGAACCGGCAATCTCCGAATTAAAGAATCATTT
The DNA here is from genome assembly GCA_023257295.1 of Nitrosomonas sp. Lineage (GTDB taxonomy): Bacteria > Pseudomonadota > Gammaproteobacteria > Burkholderiales > Nitrosomonadaceae > Nitrosomonas. Next base: position 25,903 of record JALRCN010000161.1, read on the forward strand.
GAGCGGACGGTCGGCAAATCTTGTTATTTCCGATATGGCCCCCAACATGAGTGGTATCGTAGTAAGCGATCAGGCGAGAAGCATGTATTTGGCAGAGCTGGCCTTGGCTTTTACCATGGAACAACTGAACTATGGTGGAAATTTTTTAGTCAAAGTTTTTCAAGGAAGGGATTTCGATCCATTTCTTCGTGAAATGCGCGCAAGTTTTCAGACTGTTGCGATAAGAAAACCCAAAGCTTCACGTGATCGCAGCAATGAATTGTATTTATTGGGACTTGGAAAAAAACAATGAATATAATTGCTTCGAGATCAATGGATTCGCAGCGAGGTAGTGGGTTTATTTAATATGAACTCTTCTGTTATATTTTACGGAATAGAGTTAGAATCGTTAATCAAGGATTTTAAGGTGCAAACCAAGGAGCTAACTTGAATAATTTAATTAAAAACATGGCCATCTGGCTGGTAATTGCACTTGTGTTGATGACTGTATTCAATCAGTTTAGCGTACGTCAACCGGTACAAGTACCGATGGAATATTCGCAATTCATCACTGAATTGAATCAAGGCAGAATTGCCAAGGTTGTTATCGAGGGACGGACACTGAAAGGAACCAAGTCGGACGGCAGGCGTTTTACGACCTATGCGCCATCCGATCCATGGCTGGTAAGCGATTTACTGAAAGCTGGTGTGATTGTCGAAGCCAAACCCGAAGAAGAGCCTTCCATGCTGATGAGTATTTTTATCTCATGGTTCCCAATGCTGCTGCTGATTGCCGTATGGTTTTTTTTCATGCGACAAATGCAAGGCGGCGGGCGTAACGGTGGCGCATTCTCGTTCGGTAAAAGTAAAGCGCGCATGCTCGATAAATCCAGCAATACCGTGACCTTTAACGATGTTGCCGGTTGCGAAGAAGCCAAAGAAGAAGTTGCTGAGCTGGTCGAATTCTTGCGCGACCCGTCTAAATTTCAAAAACTGGGCGGTCGTATTCCGCGTGGTGTTTTGATGGTAGGTAGCCCCGGAACTGGTAAGACATTGCTGGCACGGGCTATCGCTGGAGAAGCACAAGTGCCGTTTTTTAGCATTTCTGGTTCCGATTTCGTCGAAATGTTTGTCGGCGTCGGTGCATCCCGTGTACGCGATATGTTCGAGCAAGCCAAAAAACATGCACCTTGCATTATTTTTATCGATGAGATTGATGCAGTGGGTCGTCAACGGGGTGCAGGGCTTGGCGGAGGCAATGATGAGCGCGAACAAACCCTGAACCAATTATTGGTTGAGATGGATGGTTTCGAAGGGGCAATGGGCGTGATTGTGATCGCGGCAACCAACCGTCCTGACGTATTGGATCCCGCATTGTTGCGTCCTGGCCGTTTCGATCGTCAAGTAACCGTGCCGCTGCCGGATATTCGCGGTCGCGAACAAATTCTGAATGTACATATGCGTAAAGTTCCGTTGTCGCCGGATGTGAAAGCGGATATTTTGGCGCGTGGCACGCCAGGTATGTCGGGTGCCGATTTAGCCAATCTGGTCAATGAAGCTGCATTGTTTGCGGCACGCAGTAATAAGCGTCTGGTCGATATGGAAGATTTCGAGCGCGCCAAAGATAAAATTTTTATGGGTGCGGAACGCCGATCAATGGTGATGCCTGAGCATGAACGCAGAAATACGGCTTATCACGAATCCGGTCATGCGGTCGTGGCGCAGTTGTTGCCCAAAACCGACCCGGTTCACAAGGTAACGATCATTCCGCGCGGACGGGCATTGGGTGTCACCATGCAATTGCCGACGGAAGATCGCTTCAGTATGGAACGCGAGGAAATTCTGCAACGGATTTCCGTGATGTTTGGTGGTCGTATTGCCGAGGAAGTGTTCATGAATCAAATGACAACCGGGGCATCGAATGACTTTGAACGTGCGACCGAATTGGCGCGCCAAATGGTTACCCAATGGGGCATGTCGGACAGGCTTGGCCCAATGGTATATGGCGAGAATGAAGGTGAAGTATTTCTTGGTCGTTCGGTAACGACGCATAAGAATGTCAGTGAAGCGACCATGCAGAAAGTCGATGCCGAAGTTCGACGTATCGTCGATGAGCAATATGCATTGGCACGCAAGCTGATCGAGGAAAACAAAGATAAAATCGAAGCAATGACAAAGGCTTTGCTGGAGTGGGAAACGATCGACAGCGATCAGATCAACGATATTATGGAAGGTCGCCCACCGCGTCCGCCTAAGCCGCCACAATCGACGTCTCCGAACGTGGACGATGAATCTTCGGCGGTAAAACCCAGTGATGAAAAAGAAACGCCGGCACCGCAAGAAATTGTCAAAGAGGCCGATTAATAATCGGAAATAGCCGACAATGCGGGATACGATGCTAAGATCGTATCCCGTTTTTTATTTTCTAACTTCATTGCTATTGTGCTGCCATCACCGAAAAATTTCATTATCGCCGCCAATCGCCCTTTGATTATGGGCATCGTCAATGTGACACCGGATTCTTTCTCGGATGGCGGGCTTTATCTGCCGAAGCAGCGAGCGGTCGAGCATGCTAAAAATCTCATTGCCGAAGGTGCCGATATCCTGGATATCGGCGGTGAATCGACCCGGCCGGGAAGCCGGCAAGTCAGTGCCGATGAAGAATTAAGGCGCGTGATGCCCGTGTTGCAAGCATTGACCGATACCGATATTCCGATTTCAGTCGATACTTCCAAACCGGAAGTCATGCGGTGCGCTATCGAAGCAGGCGCTTTCATGATTAACGATGTGAATGCGTTGCGTAGCCCAGGTGCATTGGATGTTGTAGCGCTGCATGGCGATGTGCAAGTCTGTCTGATGCACATGCAAGGTACGCCGCAAAATATGCAGGCCAATCCAAGCTATCGAGACGCCGTTGCCGAAGTGATGGATTTCTTGCGGCAACGCATCGACGAGGCAAATGCAGCCGGTATTGCATCGGATCGTCTGGTAATAGATCCCGGTTTTGGCTTTGGCAAAACGTTGCCGCATAACCTTGCATTGCTAAATCGTCTGGATGAATTTATAACGCTTGGCGTTCCCATTTTGGCAGGCTTATCGCGCAAATCGATGCTGGGGGCAATTACTGGAAACGATATCGATCGGCGCTTGCATGAAAGTGTTGCGGCCGCCTTGCTCGCAGTGGTCAAAGGTGCCAAAATTGTCCGCGTGCACGATGTTAAGGCGACCAAGGCAGCGCTCGCTGTTTATACGGCAATGATAAATGGCAATGTATAAACGATTGTTGCCCGGTGTTTGCCTCATTTGTGTTTTTCCAATCTCAACGCATTGTTTCTCAAATTGACTAAAAAATATTTTGGAACCGATGGTATTCGCGGACGCGTAGGCAAAGATCCTATTACGCCGCAATTCTTCATGCATCTGGGGTATTCCGCCGGTAAAGTACTGGCTGCTGCGAATTGGCATATGACAAAAGGGAGCCGCCCGGTTGTGTTAATCGGCAAAGATACGCGCGAGTCGGGTTATATGCTGGAATCAGCGCTGGAAGCGGGATTGATCGCAGCCGGTGTGGATGTTGAGTTGTCCGGTCCGATGCCGACACCGGCGGTGGCTTACCTTATTCGTGCTTTGCGGCTACAAGCCGGAATTGTGATCTCGGCTTCGCACAATTTATTTGAAGATAACGGAATAAAGTTTTTTTCCGCTGCCGGCAGTAAATTGCCCGACGAATTGGAACACCGGATCGAAGCCGGTCTGAACGAACCCCTCGAAACCAAGCCGTCGGCGCAACTGGGCAAAGCACATCGCATCGACGATGCTGCGGGCCGTTATATCGAGTTCTGTAAAAGCACATTTCCTTATCATCTCGATTTGCGTGGACTTCGTATCGTGGTCGATTGCGCCAATGGCGCCGCCTATCACATCGCACCGCATGTAATGCACGAATTAGGCGCTGATGTTATTGCAATCGGTGACGATCCGAATGGATTGAACATCAACCTTGACTGCGGTGCCACGCATATTGCGACTTTGCAAGAAGCGGTCAAGCATCACCATGCCGACTTAGGGATTGCCCTCGACGGTGACGGCGATCGCGTCATGATGGTCGATAAGAACGGCAGGTGCTACGATGGGGATCAGCTGGTTTATATCATTGCCGAGCACCGCCAGCAAAAGAAAACGTTCACTGGCGGCGTTGTGGGCACGCTGATGACGAATCTCGCCATCGAGCATGCGTTCAAGAAAATGAAAATCCCATTTTTGCGAGCAAATGTGGGGGATCGTTACGTGTTGGAATTTCTGAAACAGCAGGGTTGGCAATTGGGCGGAGAAAGCTCCGGGCATATCATTTGCTACGACAAGCATACGACTGGGGATGGCATCATTTCCGCGCTGCAAGTGTTATACGCACTGCGCGACAATGACAAGACGCTGGCGGAATCGATGCGCGGCGTTTTGCTGTATCCGCAGCGATTGATCAATGTCAAAGTTCCCAAGAGCTTTGATCTTAGCCAAAACAGAGCGATAGCGGCAGCGCAGCAAGAAGCTGAAGCTGATCTTAACGGCAAGGGGCGTGTGCTGATTCGCGCGTCGGGTACCGAGCCGCTGGTTCGAGTAATGGTGGAGGGGGAATCCGAGCAGAAAATTAATTATTGGGCGGAGTATATTGCTAAAACGGTGGAACGTTCTGATCAATCGTAGCCATTGTCATAATTCTGTCATAATTTTCGCATAGCATACGCGTCGATTCATCGCGGTTTTTTATTACGTTATTTTTTGGAGCATAATCAATGTCGAACGCATTTCACTTTAAAGTACTCACTACAGCCGCTATTCTCAGTGCAGCTATTGTTATCGGAACAGTTCATGCCAGCCCCATCGTAAAAATCGACGGCTCCAGCACGGTATTCCCGATTACCGAGGCCGTTGCGGAAGATTTTCAGATCGACAAGCGCGGCGCGGTGCGCGTAACTGTCGGTATTTCCGGTACCGGGGGTGGATTCAAGAAGTTTTGCCGCGATGAAATCGATATCGTCAATGCTTCTCGTCCCATCACCGTGACGGAAATGGAAGCCTGTAAACAACAAGGCGTGCAATACATCGAAATGCCCATTGCATACGATGCGCTGACTGTGGTTATCAATCCCAAGAATACCTGGAGCAAAACCATCACGGTAGACGAACTCAAGAAAATTTGGGAGCCGGAAGCGCAAGGAAAAATTGTTAATTGGAATCAGATCAATCCCGAGTGGCCGGACAAAAAAATCAAGCTGTACGGTCCCGGTGCGGATTCGGGCACTTTTGAATACTTTACCGAAGCCATCGTCGGCAAAGCCAAATCAAGCCGGGGCGATTTCACTGCGTCGGAAGACGATAATGTCTTAGTGCAAGGGGTTGCCAGCGATAGCTATGCACTCGGCTTCTTCGGTTTTGCTTATTATATTGAAAATAGTAAGAAAATTTCCGCTGTCGCCATCGATAGCGGCAACGGCGGCGTGATTCCATCGGCTGCGGCGGTTGAAAACAACAGCTATAAGCCGTTGTCGCGACCGATATTCATCTATGTCAATGCCAAGTCTGCCGATAAGCCGGAAGTTGTGGATTTCGTGAATTTTTACATGAAAAATGCACCGGAGTTGGTTGCCGAGGTCAAATATTTCCCATTGTCTAAAGCAATATACGATTTGAATCTCGATCATTTGAATAAGAGAAAAGTCGGTACGGTATTCGAACATGGCGCGGGCGTTAACGTAAAACTGGAAGAAGTGCTTAAGAAAGAACCGCGACTGTAATTGCAATCGCTTCACATCGTGCGGCAATGTCGGCTTTGTTCGTGAACCGGCATTGCCGCAATATCGTTTATCCTGTGCCGTAATGAAACATGGATTTTCTGCCCGTCTTCCTAACCATTCGAAATAAAACTTGCCTGGTCGTGGGTGGCGGTGAAGTCGCCGCGCATAAAGTAGCGCTACTGTTGCAAGCGGGCGCGCAGGTTCTCGTGGTTTCCCAGGATTTATGCGCTGTGCTGCAAGACTGTCTGGCACAAGGAAAAATCCGGCATGAAGCAACGCGTTTTCAGTCCGGGCATTTACAGAATGCCCATTTGGTTATTGCCGCAACCGATGACGGCAGTATCAATCGGTTTGTTTCCGAGCTTGCGCAGCAGCAACGTATCCCGGTCAATGTCGTCGATAACCCGGATTTGTGCAGTTTTATCATGCCATCCATCATTGACCGCTCACCGTTAATGATCGCCATATCCAGCGGCGGGCAATCGCCCGTGCTGGCAAGATTGTTGCGGGCGCAATTGGAAACGATGATTCCGGCCGCTTACGCGCGGGTTGCCGTGCTGGCCGGACAATTCCGCCAGCAGGTGCAGCGCCGTTTCACGTACCCGGAAAAACGACGCCTATTTTGGGAAAAGATCCTGCAAGGCTCTTTTACCGAATTGATTTTGTCGGGTAAGGAGCAAGCCGCACAAGATCATTTGCTGCAATCGCTGCAACAAGAAAGCGACGCACCGCCGCAAGGTGAAGTGTATCTGGTCGGTGCCGGGCCTGGCAATCCGGATTTGCTCACGTTTCGCGCCATGCGCCTGATGCAGCAGGCCGACGTTGTCGTTTACGACCGCTTGGTTTCGCAGCAGATCCTCGACATGGTGCGCCGCGACGCAACGCGCATTTACGCCGGAAAGGAACGCAATCGGCATACCCTGGCGCAAGAATCCATCAACCAACTGCTGGTCAGATTGGCGCAAGAAGGCAAGCGAGTATTGCGACTTAAAGGCGGTGATCCGTTTATTTTCGGCCGGGGCGGCGAGGAAATAGAAACCCTGGCCGCACATCACATTCCGTTCCAAGTCGTGCCTGGCATCACCGCCGCATCGGGGGTTGCCGCCTACGCCGGAATTCCGCTCACGCACCGGGATTACGCGCAATCGTGTATTTTTGTTACCGGGCATCTGAAAAATAACACCATCGATCTGGATTGGCTGCAGCTCGCCCGTCCGAATCAGACTGTCGTAATTTACATGGGACTGCTGGGCTTGCCGGTTTTATGCCGGCAATTGATCGCACATGGTTTGCCGGATATGACGCCTGCTGCGATTATTCAGCAAGGGACTACGGAGCGGCAGAAAGTTGTCGTCGGGACATTGAAAACATTACCCGGCCTAGCCGAATCGGCTCATTTAACACCGCCCACGTTGATTATCGTCGGCGACGTGGTGAGGCTGCATCAACGGTTGGCCTGGTTCAACCCTGATTCCGCCACCGCAAAAGCCGGAATCATCCCGCTGCCGCCGGACACGAAAGATGCATAGCAGTTATGCGACAGGCTTTGCAAATCGCATCGACAAATCAATCGCTTTGACGTCCTTAGTCAGTGCGCCGATTGAGATTCTGTCAACGCCTGTTTCAGCTACCTGGCGAACATTGGCTAAAGTAATATTGCCCGATGCTTCCAATACGATTTCTTCACTGCCCTGTCGACGAATACTGGCCACCGCTTCGGTCAATTGGTCGACGGTAAAATTGTCCAATAATATCATTCTAGCGCCGGCTGCAACCGCTTGATGCAGTTGCGGTAGCGATTCCACTTCGATCTGAACGAAAACACTCGCTGACGCAATGGCTTGCGCGTTTTTTAATGCGGGGGCTATGCCTCCGGCGGCGAAAATGTGATTTTCTTTGATGAGAATTCCATCGTGCAAACCAAAGCGGTGATTTGTGCCGCCGCCGCATTTCACCGCGTATTTCTGCGCCAACCGTAGTCCGGGCAGGGTTTTTCGCGTATCCACGATTACTGCACCGGTACCGGCAATGGCATCGACATACCGCCGCGTTTGTGTCGCTACTGCCGATAGCAATTGCAAGAAATTCAGTCCAGAACGCTCGGCCGTTAACAAAGTGCGTGCATTGCCTTTGATGGCGCATAACTGCTGCCCGGCACGAATGTGATCGCCGTCCGTCGCCGACCACTCGATCCGCGTATCCGGTGCCAACGACAAAAAACAGGCGTCAAACCATTGCGTGCCGCATAGCACCGCATTTTTCCGGCTGATCACGGATGCATGTAATGCAGTATTCTCTGGAATCAATGAGGCAGTCAGATCACCGGAGCCAATATCTTCTTTCAGCGCATGTTGCACGTTGTCGCGAATTTCGTCGTGTAAGTCTTTCAATCTTTTTTTACCTCAGTTGTTAATTAATCGAGAAATAATGCCATGATATACAAAAAAGTGATAAGTAGATCAAAAGCCGCGTTTATCCGAATCGCAGAGCTGGTGTGACCGGGATGGCGTTAACCGTGCTGCCTGCCACCACTTTTAGAGGTATAGTTCGGCAATTAGTAAATCCAATTGCCATTACCGATAAATACTATCGATTGGCATTGGATTGATAAGGCAGAAGATAGGGTTAATGACAGTTAATGAACTTACATGTAAGAATTTCTAGCGTTGTTTACAGTATTTGGGAGAATGCTGTAGATGAACATACATAAACGCACCCGCTTAACTTTACTGGATCGTCAGGAAATCTGGCGGCTCTACCAAACCCGAATCT
>JALRCN010000042.1 GCA_023257295.1 Nitrosomonas sp.
AATTCGACTACCATGCATTCTGGTCGCATTCCTTGTTGACGGCGATTGCGATGCAAGAGTTGGGCAAACAAATGCATGTCAGTGCTCCCGATGAATTGTTTTCCTGCGGTTTGATGGCGCACATCGGGTGCTTAGCACTGGCCACCGTCTACCCGGATCGCTATGCCGAGTTGCTTGCACAGCAAACATCCCGATTGACGCTCAGTGAATTGGAGCAGCGACACATACAAACAGACCACAATGAAGTCACTGCAGCCATGATGATCAATTTCGGCTTTCCACGGATTTTTGTAGAATCGGTCTATTATCATGAAGCACCTGAAAAATCGAATTTTTCTGAAGGCTCCCGGCCCTATCAAATTGTGAACCAGCTTTATTTGGCAAAAAAAATCGCCGACTTTGGTATGACCGAAGAGCCCAAGCGTTCCGGATGTATGCCCGAATTGATTTTATTGGGTGGCAAGAACGGCCTTAATGCGGAAGCTTTCGGCACGTTGGTCGATAAAGTCATGAAGGAATGGCAGGCATGGAGTGCAATATTCAAGATACCCGATATAGAATTGCCGCCGTCGTTCATCGAAATAGTCAATAACGTGGCACCGCGTCCAGAAAACAGCCAGCACGCATCTTCTCTGCGCATTCTGTTAGCGGAAGACGATGAAGCCACACAAATTCTCGTTAAAGAATTCTTGGTCAATAACCTGGGGCATACCGTATTTACAGCCAGCGACGGTCATCAAGCGCTGGCATTGGCGTTGGATAAATTGCCGCATATCGTCGTTACCGATTGGTTGATGCCGGTGATGAACGGCCTGGAATTGACGCGTTCCTTGCGTACAACCGATTGGGGTAAAAATTTATACATCGTCATGTTAACCAGCGTTGACGATGAAGAAGATGTCATCGAAGCCTTCGATGCCGGGGTCGACGATTATGTAACAAAACCGGTCAATTTTCGCTCCCTTCGCGCCCGTTTGCGCGCGGCCTGGTATTACCGGCAGCTGCAAGAATCATGGGAACGCGACCGTGAGCAACTGAAACGCTTTGCAGCCGAGCTTGCGCTAACTAACCGCAAACTCGAACATTATGCATTGACCGATATGTTGACCGAATTGCCCAATCGCCGCTCAGGTATGGAAACGTTGGCCGAAGCATGGAGCATTGCCAATCGATCCAATTTGCTTATGGCGATTATGCTGATCGATATCGATCACTTTAAAACCATCAACGATGCCTACGGGCATTCTGTCGGCGATAGGGTGCTGAAGGAAATTGCCGCGTTGTTCCGGAAAGCGGCACGAAAAGGAGATTCCTTCTGCCGCTTCGGCGGAGAGGAATTTCTGGTCATTTGCCAGCCTGGGAATGTCGATGCGAAATCCGCAGTTATTTTTGCCGAGCGATTGCGTCGAATGGTCGCCGCATATTCCATTCAAACCGATGAGAGCCGGCTCCAAATCACGATCAGCATAGGCATTGCGCTAAAAGAACCGGCGACAAAAAATGAAAATTAACTGATCAATGCTGCCGATAAAGCGCTTTACGCTGCCAAGAACATGGGAAGAAATCGCGTTTTTATGGCCCTTAAAGACCAACTCATACCAGTACCGGCACAAACCGGGAATTCCACCAATAAGAAATAAGTACGTTTCTTGTTATGCAAAGAAAACACCCGGGATATTCCGATTAGAAAATGCAGCCCAATCGACTCTTAATTCTAGCGATACAGTGTGCAATCACAACTGTCATATTCGGACATTCTCCTGCTATGGCAACTTCAAGCGGCAAAGCAATAGATAATCAATTGCTGAATCTCAGTATCGAAGAATTGATGAACATCAAAGTCACCACGGC
>JALRCN010000147.1 GCA_023257295.1 Nitrosomonas sp.
ATACCGGTGGCATCACATTTAGGGCTTGGGATACCACCAGCGGAACCGCCGGAAGTACTATAGATACCACCACTAACGGGGGCAGTACGGCATTTAGCACTGCCACCGAAACCGCCACCATCACAATCAATTCCGTCAACGCCGCACCGGTATTGGACAATTCCGGCACCATGGCCTTGACCGTGATCAGCGAAGATTCGAGTAACAGTGCTGGTAACACAATAGCTTCGATTATCGCGACCAGCACTGCAAATGGCAGTAATGCTATTACCGATGCCGATTCGGGTGCCGTGGAGGGTGTCGCCATTACCTCGATAACAACCACCAATGGCGCTTGGCAGTACAAAATCGGCAGCGGCAACTGGACAACCATCTCAGTATCCAAAAATAGCCACTTGTTGCTTGCGGATACCGATAGCGTGCGGTTTGTGCCTAATGCGGACTATTACGGTACCACAGATATTACTTTCCGGGCATGGGACAGAACCAATGGAACAGCTGGTGGAACGATGGGCACCGACACTTCCAATGGAGGCAGTACCGCCTTCAGCAGCGTTACGGGATCAGCCACGATTACGGTTTCTGCAATCAACGATACACCTGTTGTGAGCGCAGGCGCTACTCTGGCTTACACGGAGAATGCATCGGCGACCGTTATCGACAACACAATCACATTAACCGATGTTGACGATACGCAAATAACTGGTGCTACTGTAACCATCAGCACCGGCTTTACCTCTAGCGACACATTGGGTTTCGCAAATGCCAGCGGCATCACCGGAAGCGGCAATAGCAGTACCGGTGTGTTGACCCTCACAGGAACCGCATCGGTAACAAATTACCGCAACGCACTGCGCACCGTTACCTTCCAAAATTCATCGGATAACCCTACTGCATCGGCAGCCAATCGCACGATCACCTGGGCAGTTACCGATGCCAATGGCAGCAACGCCAGTAATGGAACAAAAACCAGCAGCAGCGTTACAAGCACCGTTAATATCGCCGCAATCAACGATGCGCCGGTCATCACCAGCAACGGCGGCGGTGCCACCGCCTCAATATCACTGGCGGAAAAAAATCTTGCGGTTACCACGGTAACCGCAACCGATGCCGAGGGCGGGAGTATTACCTACAGTCTGACGGGAGGAGCTGATCAAGCAAAATTCACTATCAATGCAACTACCGGTGCATTGAGTTTTGTTACGGCACCGGTATTTTCCACGCCAACCGATACCGGTACCGATAATGTTTACAATGTTCAAGTTACCGCAACTGATAATGGCGCATTGACGGATGTGCAAGATATTGCAGTCACAATCACTGGAAATTCATCATCTGCCAATTCATCGAGTAACGATGGTACTTCGACTACTACAACTTCGATAGATGGTGCAAACGTAATCATCCAGACTAATCCGGATAATTCGCGAACGATTTTTGTTCCAATATTAACAATCGAGCGGCAAGAAGATACATCATCGCTGTTTTCAAGTCATGCGGATATCCCAGTTATAAAAGATTCAGCAGGGAATCCAATTCTCGTCGTTAGTATTCCAACAGGGATTGGACTAATAATTACCGGGAAAGCAAACTCTTTCAATACACAAACTACCGCGAAAGAATTAATAAACCACATTGAAAAAAAAATAATCGACAGTAATCAGCGTGAAAAGGTGATAGTTCACAGTAATGATTTTTTACTTTCATTAAAAGAAAAAGAGAATATTTACATACAAACCATCACGCCAACGATCAAAGCGAATCAATTACTGACGGAGCCGATTATAATCAGCGGCTCAAGCAAAGCCGAAGATCCCAAGCAAGCCATGGTGATCGATGTCAGCCAGCTTCCATCCGGAACAGTGATTCAACTAAACAATATCGCGTTTGCTTCCATCGTCGGTGCCGTACACGCCGTGGGTGGTGCGGGAGAAAACTTTGCCGTTGGCGATGATAAGGTTCAATTTATCGTTTTAGGTGCGGATGACGATGTTTTATTCGGCGGCGGCGGAAACGACACGATTGGAAGTCTGGGTGGCGATGATCAAACATCCGGTGACGAAGGTGACGATATCGTATTCGGCGGCACGGGCAACGACCAACTCAGCGGCGGCAGCGGCAACGATCGGCTCAACGGCGGTTTAGGCTTCGACCGCGCAACGCAAGCAGGTGCATTGTCGGATTATCAAGTTAGCGTACAAAACGGCACGGTAACACTCGCAGACAACAACGGTGAAAAGGATATTTTTACCGATATTGAATTGATTCGTTTTGATGCCGGACCCAGTCTGGCTATTGTTTACACGGAACCGCAAGCAGCCGCACACCACCTGATTAAAACCTGGTTCAATCGGGATCTGACGGTGGAAGAAGGTGTCGCTGTACAAGGCTGGAAGGATGCAACACTCGACGATGTCTTAACAGCTTTTCGCAATCTTCCAGAATCAATCGGATTACAAGACAAAACAGCTGAAGAATTACTCGCCGGTTTAGTCGAGAATTCGGAAATTATCCGTTTGGATGCAAATCGTGACATCGTAACCGGAAACAAAGACGATCAAGGGTATTTGCCGATGGGATTGTCGTTGGAAGCCGATGGCGGAGAAGGTTACGATGTTTTGCGCATGCTGGGTAGCCTGGAAGACGTGCGTTTGCAATCGATCAACGGTAGCCTGGAATTAACGCGACTGGAAGATGGTGCCATGTTGAGCCTCCGGAATGCCGAGGCGATCACGTTTGATAGCGGCGATACGGTTGTTTTCGCGCATGATTCGGCTGAAGCGGTATTAGGTCGCTTGTTGCACAGTTTTTTCAATCGCAGCGCAACCGCCGATGAATGGCGCCAAGGCAAAGAGGCATTAGATGCGCAGATTAATCCTCAAGTCATTTTAGATTGGTTCCTGCAAAATTCCAACGTCAGCAATTTAACCGATTCGGAATATATTCAAACCCTTTTCGTGCAAACACTGGGGCGCAATGCTTCCAACACCGAATTTAATTACTACCTGAATCGTCTCGAAAACGACCAAATAGAACGGGATTGGCTTGCAGTCATCATCGCCAATGGCCAGGAAGCCTCAATACATCTAGCCAACAGTGTCATCGTGCAGGAAAATTGGATTTGATACAATCTCAGAAACTTGATTGAGCCAATTCGATCGATCTCGTTTGGAATCCGAGTCCATCCATCACGCAAAAAGGCGGCTAACGATGAAAAAAGTTTTAGTATTAATTCAAATTCTCGCCCTGATATTTCCGGTAATGATTTTTTTCGGCTACATCATCATGGATGATGGCGATCAATTTACCGAAGAGCATTACATGATAACGGCATTGAGCGCGATACCGTTCATTTTTTCCTTGTTGGTCAAGTTTTTGATGTCGGGCGCGGATCAAGAAAAGTAGAAACTTCGCATCTGCGCTTGTATCATCCGCAAATCAAAGCCAAATAATCAAATAGATGATAACTGCAGTTCCCTATTCCACCGATTCCCGTTATCGAACTCACCCAGGTGATGGCTACGATGGAGTAGTGCGCGTCAGTTTTGGTGGTTATTACGCATCGGGCACGTTGCTGTTCGATGGTAGAGCCGTCCTGACGGTTGCCCATCTATTCGAGGGACATACAGGGTCAGCCAGCGTAATCTTCGAAACCAGTAACGGCACGCAAACCTTGAGCGCTACCAAAATCCTTCAGCACCAAGAATATGACGTGCAGAGCAACAACGATCTGGCGATCGTGTGGTTGTCAAGTTCCGCACCCACGATGGCTAACCGCTACGATATCTATCGCGGCGACGATGAAATCGGCCGATCCATCACGCTGGCCGGATACGGAAAAACCGGTACGGGTAACAGCGGAGTGAGCAGCAGCGACATTACCACCCCGATTCGACTCAAGGCAAGCAATCAGTTCGACGCTGATGCGACCACGCTTAAGAATTACATGGGATCGGGTATGGCATGGACGCCTTTAGCGGGCACTCAACTGATAGCGGATTTTGACAGCGCAAGCAGTGCCAACGATGCATTGGGTCAGCTAATTACTCGTCCCGACCTCGGTTTGGGTTTGGACGAGGGTTTCATAGCACAGGGCGATAGTGGCGGCCCGGCGTTTATCAGCGGTAAGATTGCTGGCGTGGCTAGTTACACTGCCAGTCTGAGTAAAGGATCGGTTAATCCCGACATCGATACCAGCAGTAACAGCAGTTTCGGAGAAATTGCTTCCTGGCAAAGGATAAGTGCTTATCAGCAATGGATCGATCAGAGTCTACGAACCAATTATCCGAATGCGCCCACCCAGCCCGAAAATGTCCAGAAGGAGATCGTCGAAGGCGGCAGCGGTACCAGCTATGCCTATTTCCTGCTGAAATTCTCAGGTGCCAGAAGCGATCTGGATTCCATTCTTAGCGTGGACTACGTTACCCGAAACGGCACTGCCTCGTTCGGTAGCGACTATATTGCCGTCAGCGGCACACTCAATCTGTATCCAGGCGAAAACCAGGCCGTCATTCCGGTCGAGATCATTGGTGACACCACACCGGAGCCGAACGAGACTTTTTATCTCGATATCTTCAACCCAGTGGGCGGTAGTTTCGCAGAAGGAGCGATCAAATTGACAGCGGCACGAACCATCCTAGATGATGACGGATGGTTCGGATAAGCCTCATCCGATCCGCCGCATTACTCGCATAGGAGCGACTCGGTTAAAGTATTGCACCGACTCTCTGTTTTCTTGCATCTCTTGGGAAAACAAGACAAATTCGATAGTTAATTGCAGCATAGCCATGCGATCAGTAATAAATCAATGACGTCATGGGTATTTTAGGGTGGTTGCAAATTACGGTTAAATGTAAATTAGCTATATTAACAACCGGCTGCTATAATGTCGCCCCCATCGCCTGCACTAACAGCTTATTTTTTGAGGAATTATTTTATGTCTCGCCCGATCCGCAATATCGCTATCATCGCGCACGTCGACCACGGTAAAACCACGATGGTCGACAAGCTTCTTCACCAAGCCGGCACATTTGCCGCACACCAGCAGGTTTCCGAACGCGTGATGGATTCCAACGATATCGAACGCGAACGTGGCATTACCATTTTAGCCAAGAACTGCGCCATCGATTATGAAGGTATTCATATCAATATCGTCGATACTCCCGGTCACGCGGATTTCGGCGGCGAGGTTGAGCGGGTGTTGTCGATGGTCGATGGCGTATTGTTGCTGGTCGATGCCGTTGAAGGCCCGATGCCGCAAACCCGTTTTGTCACCAAAAAAGCTTTGGCATTGGGGTTGCGTCCGATTGTCGTGATCAACAAAATCGACCGGCCGGGTGGCCGTCCGAATTGGGTCGTCGATCAAACATTCGAATTATTCGATAAGCTGGGTGCCAGCGACGAGCAGCTTGATTTTCCGGTCGTTTACGCTTCGGCGTTGAATGGTTTTGCCACGCTCGATTTGGATAAACCCAGTACCGACATGCGGGCGCTGTTTGATACGATTATCAAGCATGTTCCGGCGCCTGTCGGCAATCCGGACGAGCCGCTGCAACTGCAAATCAGCGCATTGGATTATTCCAGTTTCGTCGGGCGTATCGGCATTGGCCGCATTCGCCGGGGAAAACTGAGACCGGGCCAGGAAGTGATGGTGCTGATGGGCGATAAACCGCCGAAAAAGGCCAAAGTCAATCAGGTTCTTGGTTTTCGCGGCTTGGAGCGAATTCAACTGAAAGAAGCGCTGGCAGGCGATATCGTGCTGATCAACGGCGTTGAGGAATTGAGCATCGGTACCACCTTGGCGGACATCGATAAACCGGAAGCATTGCCCGTCATGGCGGTTGACGAACCGACGCTGACCATGACATTTCAGGTCAATACTTCGCCGTTTGCCGGTCAGGAAGGAAAATTCGTTACCAGCCGTCAATTGCGCGAACGCCTGGAAAAAGAGTTGCTGACCAACGTCGCGATGCGGCTGGACGAAACTTCCGAGACCGATTCGTTTCTGATTTCCGGCCGAGGCGAATTGCATCTGACGATCCTGCTGGAAAATATGCGGCGCGAAGGGTATGAGCTTGCGGTATCCCGTCCGCATGTGGTGATCCGAGAAATCGACGGCGTTAAATGCGAGCCGTTCGAAATGCTTACCGTCGATGTGGAAGAGGCCAATCAAGGCGCGGTCATGGAAGCCCTGGGCGCACGCCGTGGCGATTTGCAGGACATGGTGTCGGACGCCAAAGGCCGTGTGCGCTTGGATTATCGCATTCCGGCGCGCGGCCTGATCGGTTTTCAATCCGAATTCATGACGATGACGCGCGGCACCGGCTTGATGAGCCATGTCTTCGACGAATTCGCGCCGATGAAAGCGGAAATCCCGCCGCGCAGGAATGGCGTGCTGATTTCTGCCGAACACGGCGAAGCTGTCGCCTATGCATTATGGAAACTGCAAGACCGTGGACGCATGTTCGTCAGTCCCGGAGATCGCTTATACGAGGGCATGGTGATCGGCATTCATACCCGCGATAACGATTTGGTGGTCAATCCGATCAAAGGCAAGCAACTCACTAACATCCGCGCATCCGGAACCGACGAGGCGGTGACTTTGACACCACCGATTCAGCTTACCTTGGAATCCGCGATTGAATTCATTGCCGATGACGAACTGGTGGAAATCACGCCGAAAACAATACGAATTCGCAAACGCTTTCTGCTCGAGCACGAACGTAAACGCGCTTCTCGCGTAGCGGCCTGATGTTTTTGGAAATGCTGAATTATTCATCGCACCGGCGAAAGCCGGTGTTTAGTTCGTTGGTTTTTCCAAATTCCGGCCTTCGCCGGAATGACAAATTCATGGTAGGTCGTTGATTCCTTATCTGGAATAGCTATCCAGTAACGTGCCAACTAGCTTGGCTTCTATCCCTTGGAATTGCGGATTGTTATTGCGGCTGACGGAAGGTTCCCGCCAAGCGGGGTGCTGACGTAATGCGCCGATCAGTTTGTTCCAGTTTTCCGGCAATTTCTCGCCGTCGGCTTGATCGACATTCAGGGTATCTTGAGCGGCATGGCCGCGATGCATCAGTTTCTTCAGCAAGTGTTTCTGGCGTAAGTACAATATTTGCAGCGTAGTGTCGTCGGCGCACTGCCATTTTGTGCCTTTGACGGTCGCTTTGATTTCGTCGCCGTAGCGCTTGAAAGTCGACCATCCGGCGCCGGCAAGGGCGCCCAATGCACTGGCTGCGCCCAAGCTCATGCCGCCAACCATCAAATCGATACCGACACCGGCGGCAGCGCCCTTCGCGGCGGCGCTGCCGACATCCAGGCCGTACGCTTTGAGGATGCCCGGCGCAAAAATATCCAACTGCCATTGTCCATTGCTGACCGGAATTTTCTGGATTTCAACATCGGCTGTCGAGAAATTGAAAATGGCCAATAAATCGTGCAGGCAGCGCTGCTCGGCCTTGCGGACGAAATCGTGCAGCCGGTCTTCGGCTAACGATTGCGCGATGGCATTGTGCTGCGCGGCTTTACTTTCCCGGTAGCAAGCAACGGTAACGATCAATTCCGCGATGCGCTTGGCACCCGACAGGCAAAGCTGATTCCATAACTGCGCGCGATAATCGATCAGTTTTTGTAACCGGCTGTGATAGGGCTCCAGCAACGTTTGCATTTTCCGGTACAACCGTTTTTCGGCTTCAAATGAAAATGCCACGGTGTCGAATTCCAATGTCGCATGCATGTGAAAAGCCGCTAAGCGTTCGCGCCATGCGGCAAGCTCCCGGTTATGCCCGGCAATAAAATTGAACACCGGAATGATCGGTTTGGCCGACAAGGTCAAAATCTCTAGCTCCAGTTGGTATTTTTCCAGGAATGGTTCGCGTACATCGATGATATATAACAGAATATCGCTGCGCAAAACCTGCCGGACAACCTTGGCTTCCTGCTCCAGCGGGTCGTCGACGGAAACGTGGGTAGCGAATTGTTCCAGAATCTGCACCGGCAGTGATAGTTTGGATTTTGCCTGTTGTTTCTTGATATGCACCGATAACGCACGGGAATCTTCCAAGCCAGGTGTGTCGTATAAATTCAGGATCGGGTCGTGGTCTGCGGAGAGCGTTGCCTGTTCGACATGCCGCGTAGTACCGGCTGCATCTTCGATGACGCCGAATTCGGTGCTGCGCAGCATGGTGCGGATCAGTGAGGTTTTTCCGGTATTGGTGTGCCCGACGACGGCGACATTCAGGAGCGCATCGGCGACCGGGCGATGAGGGTTTTTGACGATCATGGCTATTGGGTTATGACATGCTCTGCCGGTATGTCGCAGGCTTCGGCGAGGCGGAACCACGCAAATTCACGTGCATTTGCCACCGGGGCAGACGGTTTGCGCAACAGAATCAACCAAGGTTCCGCACGGCTGCCGTCGATCAATTCCTTGATGAGTCGTTGCACGCCACGATCCGGCAGACGATGCGCGGCAACGCCTAGCAGCAATGGTCCGTTAAGATTTTTAACCTGTGCAATCGCTTCGTCGTGCGTGTCTTGATCGACGATATTCAACCGGAAAACAACCGATTCCGGCCAATGCGTGGACGCATCCAGTTCGATGCCAAATGCCTGCGCATTGGCCGGGATGGCGGTATTTTTAGGCGGGCGTGCAATGTCGGCGGGTTTAATTCCGGCATTCGGATCGGCATCAATGACCTTGGCTTTAATCGCGTGTGCCATGAGTTGTTGCCGCAATCTAATATAGTAAGGTAAATAAAGATCTAATCTGAACCGGCGCTCGCTCCATTGCTGCATCATCAGCGACAGACCCAGCATCAGCAAACGCGGGAAAATGCCATAGATCAATACCGCACCGATCAAGAAACTCGCCCAAGCCATGCGCGTTTCTGCGTCTTGCTTGCCTGTGCCGATTCGACTGGCGACGGTTTGGGAATCGTCCGGTATGCTGAGTCCGACGGCTTCCAGCGGTGCGCCCAGAATTTGCGTCAGCCGGGGCAAGGCGCTATCTGGAAGTAGTGTTGTGCCCCAGATGAAGTTATATTGTTTGGCCAACATCAACAGGACCAATAACACCATACCGGCGGCCAGGTAAGTCAGCCAGAAATGATGCGTCAACACGCTGATGCGCCATTTGCCCACTGCGCCGGTTAAACAACTTTGCCACCAGGCGCGCGAAGCCAGCGAAGTAATGGTCGGTTCCGCTTTGTGGCGGTATGGCAGCCAACTGGCCAGATGTGCGGCGATGCCGCTACTCAAGCTTTGCAGATTCAGCGCAATGCCGGAAACCCACAGCAATAAGGAAATTGTGTTAAAACCCAGCAGCACTGCGAGCAACCAGTAAATGTTCAAGGTGGTCGATTCGCTCACCGCGTGGCTTGCTGCCAAGCCGCCCAATAGCACGGCAGCGAGCAGGCAAACCCAGCGTGCCTGAACATACCGCTTGTGCGGCTGCTGCAATGCAGTTTCCAGTGCATTGTCCCGGATCAAATACTTGGCGCGCGTGTTTAATCGCTGAATGAATTCCAGGTAACTGAATTCGTTGCTGGAAGCACCCGGTATATTTTTGACGCCGTCGTACGATAAATCTTCTGCTTTGTTCGATTCGATATGGCGCAATTGCTCGATTCGCACCAAATCCGGGAAGCGATATTTTTTTACCGGCATGGGGCGAATCCTATCGGAAAAATGACCAATGAAAAATTGCGATTAAAAATGTCTATGTGTTTCACAGGCGATAAAGAAAAATTACCAGGATTTTCTGCGGAAAATTTGCCGCAAAACAAGCTAAAATTCGTTATCAGATCATCCAAGTTAGGGTAGGAAATTCCATGAAACCGGTTGCAATATTCAGACATTTGCCCATCGAAGGGCCAGGCTATTTTGCCACATTTCTCGATAACAATCATATTCCGTGGCGCTTGATTAAAATCGATGCCGGTGAAACCCCGCCTGCTCGTATCGATGAATTCAGCGGATTGGTTTTTATGGGCGGCCCGATGAGCGTCAACGACGATTTGCCCTGGATTGAGAATTCGCTGTCGCTAATTCGCCAAGCCGTTGCTGCGGATGTGCCGGTGCTGGGTCATTGCCTGGGCGGGCAACTGATGGCAAAGGCGCTGGGCGGCGTAGTGAGTGCCAATCCGGTCAAAGAAATGGGGTGGGGCGAAGTCAGCGTCCCGGACAATCCGGCTGCGCGCGCATGGTTCGGCGATTTAACCACGTTTCAATCGTTTCACTGGCATGGCGAAGCTTTCAGCATTCCACAAGGCGCAACGTGCATCTTGTCTAGCCCGTATTGCGAGAATCAGGCTTTTGCGCTGGGAATTCATTTGGGCATGCAATGCCATGTCGAAATGACCGAACGCCTGGTGCGCGATTGGTGCAGCGTGGCGGCGGAAGAGCTTGCCGGGATGAATGAACTGTCGGTGCAATCGCTGGAAGAAATCGAAACGAATTTACCCGAACGCGTTGCGGCGCTGAATGCCGTGGCTGAGCGGTTGTATAAAAAATGGATTGTTCATTTGAAAAGCTGATCGGATCGCTCTATTTGTATTCGATAGGGCGATCCGAGTTTTTTTCGGCCTACTAAGCGGCGAGCTTATGGATTACTTCGCGATAGTCACATTGACGGAAGCTGCTGACATATTGCCCGCCGCATCGGTTGCCGTTGCTTTAATCGTATGTGTCGACCCGGCCTTGAGGTTCTTGGGGCGTGTGTTCCATGTGGTGCTCAATGTGCCGCCCGTGCCGGTTGCTTTAAGAACATCGTCGATATAAATCGCTAATACGATGTTCGCCGTGCTGTTGTTGTCGGAAGCATTCACGGTGATGGTTACAGTACCGGAAACATTGCCTGCAACTGGATTGGTGATCGCAACGACAGGTGGTTCCGTATCCACGACGATGGGTGGAGTCGAATTATCCACGGCAACATTGATACTGGATGATCCCATGTTGTTGGTGGCATCGAATACGTAGACTGTAAGGTTGGCTGCGCCATTTTGCGTGCCGGTTGAATCCCAGGTGAAAGCGAATGGTGGCGATGTGTCCACTGCGACACTGGTATTGTTTACCCACAATTCGGCACGGCTGATGCCTATATTGTCGAACGCTTCGATATCGACCGGTACCAATCCATTCACGGTCGCGCCTTCCAGGGGGTTAACGATGGCTACGCTCGGTGCTTCGGTATCTTGCACAATTGCGGCGGCAACAGCCGATTGTACGGCGGCTTCCGCGTTCACTCGGCCATAGCCGTAGTAAGGATCGCGTCCGCTGGCACCTAAATCGACAGCACTGGAAAACAATAAATTCTCAATTTCGAGGCTGCTTAATTTTGTATTGGCGGACATCATCAAGGCAACCACACCCGCAGTCAGCGGGCTGGAAAGAGAAGTGCCGGATGCGGTTTTATAATTGCCCTCCCTGCGCGTGGTCCAGATGTTGACACCGGGCGCGGACATAGCGACAAAATTGCCGTATGACGACCAGCTGGCGATGGCATCGTTGGCATCCGTAGCGGATACCGGAATCATCGTCGTAGTGGGTATCGTGGTTAATTCGGTGCCGGTATTGCCCGCCGCAGCGATGACCAAGCCGCCTTTATCCTTCATATATTGTGCAGCGTTCTGGACGCTCAGAATGCCTACTGCGCCACCAAAGCTGACATTGGCAACACGAACACCGTTATCCGAAGCCCAAACCAGACCCTGCACGATGGTGCTGGCATAACCGTAACCGCTGGTATCTGTGATGCGGATAGGCATGATTTTCGATTGCCCGGCTATGCTGGATACACCCGTGCCGTTGTTGGTTATCGCCGCAGCCGTTCCGGCGACGAGCGTGCCGTGCCCGAAGACATCCGATGTATTTGGGTTGTTGTCGTAAAAATTCCAACCTGAAACCATTTTCCCGTTCAGATCCGGGTGCGCGCCGTTGATGCCGGAATCCAGAATGGCGATAGTAACGCCCGATCCCTGGGTTGTATTCCAAGCATTTTGTGCGCTTATTTTCGGCAAATGCCATTCGCTACCGTAATAGGGATCGTTAGGCGTCATCGAAGGCGATACCTTGCGATCAAGTTCTGCGAGCTTGAGATGCGGATGATCCGCCAAACGAGCGACAATGCTTTCTTCGGCATGTGCCGGGACATTGACGATGTGTAAATCGCTTTGGCCTACTTTTTTGGCTTTGCCGCCATGTTCTTTCATGATTTTGGAGAATTCCGCAGCAGGCAAACCGGCGCGTGGAATCACAAGAATTCTTCCTCTGGCGAAAGATTCTCCGGTGTCTTGAAAATGCGGTAAATCAGGATGGTGCCCACTGGGCGGAGCGGCATCTGCAATCGCAGGCGGGAGTATTACAACCGAGAAAACGCTCAATGCGCTAGCGGTAATAAAACGATTCGATGCGGCTAAAATTTGTCTAAAGCTTTCCATGAATTTGAACCTCATAAATTCAAGGGAACTTCTGGAGACAAGCCGTCTGCTGCAATACACTACTGATTAGAAATAAACGGTTTTCATGGAACATCGTTTAAAAATACAAAAGAACGCTCTAAAAAACCGCTGCGCACCGACTGCACGGCACGAGGCATGCCTTGCATCTCCTGCGTTCCGTGTTTCTCGCCAATTACTTCATTCGCTACGGTTTTTCACAAAGTACCTAAGATTTTATTTCACAGCAATGATATCTGGCAGTCATGCTATCTTGGAGAATATTTCCCTTTAGATCATTGACTTTGCGCCTCCTGCTTTCGCTAGGATTTGCCCTTTTCAGATAATAACAGAATACTTCGTATTCCATTGGTTTGTTTAACGACTCAATTTTAGAAAAATTTAGGAAAATTCTTACGGAATTGAAATAAAAAAATCCTGGAACACTTTCGTCTCCCAGGATTTTTGGAAACTTATCTTTATCAGAGCAGAATCACATTCTCACCTAGAGTAACTGTGCCAACGTAATCGACCAGAATTGCAGTTCCATGCACTTCTACACTTGTTTTTACTCCTTGTGCCATCTTTTGCTCAAACCAATGGAAATTTAATTGGGTATCATCAATCTCTGTATTCCCATAAGAGCTATGTGATATTACCTGACTGCCATCGAATTTTATTTGTGAGGAACCGCTACCGTTATTGGCCGAAACCTTCAGTATGTCATTTGAATCGAATGGAAGGGTGCTTGTCCCAACAAGATCTATTTTTTCCAATAGTCCTTTATTCGTGGTGTAAGATGTTACAGCATTCGTACTTCCACTCGAACCACCGGTGGTTGTATCGCCGCCAATAGGCTCATCCGCGCCATGAATTGTTACTACGATGTCGTGTTTAGTGCCATCGAGCGATGTTACGGTAAGTGTGTCAGTGGGAGCATTGCCTGTCATTAAATCTTGAACAATAGTGGCGGAATTGTTCAGCGAATAACTCCATGTTCCGTTTAATGAAGTGAAAGTGAAGGTTCCATAAGTGCCAACGAGTGGATTTACTCCGTTCTCTTCAACAATCGCTTTAAAGCCAGCTTCATCAGTATCCTTGTCGGTAACTGACAGGGAACCACCCGCACTGAAATCGCTGTCTTCGGTTACCGAATAATCACCGTCTTCAACTGCGGAAATGGTGGCTGCATCGT
>JALRCN010000182.1 GCA_023257295.1 Nitrosomonas sp.
TACCGTCAAACCTCATAAGGGTTTGAATAATGCTACTCCTTATGAAATACTCAACGCTTATTTTAATCAACCTCTCTGTAAACAACCCTGAGATTTCTTACATTTTATTCTTTCGGACGCTTTGATAGCATGCTAAAAAAACAACAATACAATACTAACAAGCTGCAGAAACGGCTACGGCGGTTGGTTGGCACTGCCATCGCCGATTTTAATATGATCGAAGCCGGAGATCGGATCATGGTATGCCTATCCGGCGGCAAGGATAGCTATGCGCTGCTTGATATTTTACGCAATCTGCAAAGCCATGCGCCATTAGAATTTGAATTGATTGCAGTCAATCTGGATCAAAAACAACCGGGATTTCCAGAACAGGTACTTCCTGAATATTTAACACGCATCGATATGCCGTTTCGCATTGTCGAGCAAGATACATATAGCGTAGTCAAGCGTGTTATTGCCGAAGGGAAAACCACTTGTAGTCTATGCTCTAGGTTGCGCCGCGGTGTGTTATACCGGGTTGCCGATGAATTGGGGGCAACCAAAATTGCTTTAGGCCATCACCGCGACGACATACTTGAAACCTTGTTCCTGAACATGTTTTATGGCGGAAAACTGAAAGCCATGCCGCCAAAACTGGTCAGCGACGATGGCAAGCATATCGTTATCCGTCCACTGGCGTATTGCAAAGAAAAAGACCTGGCTGCGTATGCCGCGATGGCCGATTTCCCGATCATTCCGTGTAACTTGTGCGGATCGCAACCCAACTTGCAACGCCAAGTCATCAAAGAAATGTTGCAACAGTGGGACAAAAAATCTCCCGGCCGACTAGAAACCATGTTCCGCTCGATTCAAAACGTTCAGTTGTCGCATCTGGCGGATACTTCCCGGTACGATTTCGTTAATTTGAAGGCGCAAGATCAGCCATTCGAAGGCGGCGATACCGCGTTTGACGAAGAAACCTTTGAGCCCAATATCGAGGAAATGCTCTCTCCTGAGATAAAAAATGAGGAAGATCGCCGTATCGTGTCAGAAAACTAAGGAACGCTAACTAATTGACTGCACAAGCGATCTACTGCGTTGGGGTGGCTCTCTAAAATTACCCTACCACTATATGATATGTAACATTTTTATTCGCTCCATCGCTGCGAGCCTCATCTTGCACACCGAATTATTCAGCGTCTCCCTAACGCTTGGGCGGAACCCACTTGAAAGTCAGCGCAACCAGTGCGGAAAAGAGAATATAAATCGCCACCAATACACTTTCCGCAACATCATAGAACAGGATGCGGTGTAGCCAGTACTGAATGAAGCTTGCTTCCGATTCAACCTGACGTAATGTATTTTCCCAAGCCGTCAACGGACAAACAATACCCAGCAACGACTCCGCCACCACAAACAAAATCGCTGTAAGGTGCGCGTAGCGAAACCATGGATTTCGGACAAACGAGCGTTTAAACCAAGCTCCCAGCCAAATCACCGGCAAGCTTCCAACGACAAACAACACATACAGTAAATGAAGAATAAGAACGAGGTCAGCTGGCGACATGCTTGGTTTTAAAGCGGAAAAATATACTTATCATTTGCCTCTCAATCAATAATCGCCGTTGCCATAGGTACGCATATCGTTTCTGATAAGCTGTACTTTCAATTCCGCGCGCTATAGCAATCGCTTTGTCCATATCTTCCCGCAAATTGACAAGACCACTCAGTTCTACCACCCCTTTGATTATTCTCACATTGATGTCGAATGGCCTTAGGGAAGGTGCGTCAAGAATTGCTTAAAATAACAAGACAATGAAGCGATGAATGCCACAAAGTCGCATCGTGATTTGGTTATCCCAAATAATTATCGAAAAAATTCCCTGTCACATTGGATTGCGAACCCTTACTTGACTACCCTCGGTATTGACTTCATTGAATTTCACGCTAAGCGTTCGCAGAAATCGATAGCAAGGTTTTACAAGGTGCATCTATGCCGGAAAATGATAAGACATCTCATTTCTGCAGCGATATTACAAATTATCTTGAGTTGAAACAATTCCTTGCATGAAGCCGATACTGTCTTAACTGGTTTGCGTCGACTCTTCGGTTTGTCGATTTTGTTGTAACAAAGGGATTACCAGTTTTTCCAGTTTCTTCAGATTGACACGCCCGAGGTAATTTTCCACCAACTCTCCCGAGTGATTGATGACTACGGTGTATGGCAACGCCGAATGACGATTACCCGCCGCCTCCAGCAAAGACCAGGTATTCATGCTGCCGACCAGAACGGGGTAATTGATGCCGAATTCCTTGCTGAACATTTTAACCTTATCGGCTTGATCGATAGCAATGCCGACGAACATCAGCCCTTGGTCGCCATATTTCTTCTGTGCTTCGATGAATTCCGGGATTTCTTCACGGCAAGGCGTGCACCAGGTAGCCCAGAAATTGACCACGATAACTTTTCCGAGCCATTGCGAAACGGCTTGATCGTTTCCGTCCAAATCCGGCAATTGCGTCGCGAGAATCGCTTGCGCACCTTGTTGGCTCTCATCGCTCGTCAATTCGGTTTGGTACGCATCCGAAATCAAGGAGCGAATAAAAGAGCCCGATCCCAGCGCAACGACTGCAACAATAAAATACAAAACAATCTGCTTCGTTTTTGACATCGTGCGATCCTTCAATGGTTTTAGTTATTGTTTCAAGCGATATGTATGACAAGCCGCTAAATCAGAACAGTATTTAGCACAGTCAGGAAATCATTTTTGTTGAGAAAGCCGATTACTTTAATATCCGGCACATCGCGGCCTTGGCGGTCGATAAACAAAATACCCGGCGGCCCAAACAACCTAAAGCGTTTCAGTAACGCCGCATCGTCCGGCGTACCGTCGGTTACATCGATTTGCAGCAACACCACATCCTTTAAACGATCCTGAACCTTGGCATCGGATAGCGTAAAGCGATCCATTTCCTTGCACGAAACGCACCAATCGGCATGAAATTTAACCATGATGTGCTTGCCTTCAGATTCACGAATCCGCTCATCAAGTTCGGCGACCGTTTTCACTCGCTGAAAAGGTAGCGCCGCATAGCTTGCCGGAGCTATCTCGCTGGTATTGGCTGTGGCCGCCAGGTTTAATTTTGACAGCGGCTGCAACACATCGCGGCTGCCGGATAGCACGCCGATCAATAGTGCAACGCCGAACAGCAAGGCAATGACGCCGATTCCTTTGAGAAACTTGCGCATACCCGATGCTCGCTCCGGCAATGGGTCGACCGCGTGCAAATAAATCGCGGAAATAATCAGTAATGCCGCCCACAACAACATATGCGTTACTTCGTTAATTACCGGCGAGATAATCCAAATCGCCACACCCAGCAGCAATACGCCGAAGAACCGTTTGATCGACTCCATCCAGGCACCCGCTTTCGGCAATAAAGCACCGGCGGATGTGCCCAACAATAACAACGGCACACCCATACCCAGCGCCATAATGAACAACGCTGATCCGCCCAATACCACATCGCCGGTTTGGCTGATGTACAGCAATGCACCGGCCAGCGGTGCAGCCACGCAAGGGCCGACGATCAGCGCAGACAACGCGCCCATACCGAATACGCTGGTTAGATGGCCGCCTTTGAGGTGTCCGGCTTCATCGGATAATTTACTTTGTAGCGAACCCGGCAATTGCAATTCATAAAAACCGAACATGGAGAAAGAAAGCAGCACAAAAATCAGCGCAAAGGTCCCTAATACCCAGACATTCTGAAGCGCTGCAGATAGCATCGCACCGGACAATCCGGCTGCGACACCGGCAATGGCATAGGTTATTGCCATGCCCAGTACATACGCCAGCGACAGAACGAATGCACGGCTCTTGGTGACTTGCTGACCCCGATTGGCGATAATTCCCGATAAAATCGGAAACATCGGAAACACACACGGTGTCAACGATAGAAATAATCCAATGACAAAAAATCCGGATAAAATCAACCAATAATCGCCGGTCTCGAACATGCGCTCGATTTTGTACGACTCGGTTTCAATCGATGGGGTACGCGGCAATGTTTGAAACAATTCGGCAGCCGCATCGCTGTTCGCCGCCGTAGCCGAATTGCTGACCGCATTGGCGACCGCGCCGATCGCCGCTTTTACCGCAGGCAATGTCAGCTCAACGACTTTGTTGATCGGCGCATAGCACACCCCGACCGGTTCGTTGCAGCCTTGATAAGTGGCTGACAGCGTCAACGGTTGCTCATGTTCTGCGTCGTCGCGTTGCAATGAAATGATGGCCTGAATCGGACTGTAATAAACTTCGGTTTGACCAAAGGTCATATCCTCTTTCATTTTTCCCGGCGGCAATGTCACTTTCGCAATCGTTGCACCGGCTTGCTGCGGCTCGAATGCGATTTTATCTCGATACAGGTAATAATCTTTCGCCGGGGTCAAATGGGCGATCAAGGTATTGCCGTCGCGTACTTCGACAGCGATCTTGAATGCTTCATCCGGAGGCAGAAGCTCTTGCGGATTGGTTTGGCCTAAATTGATGCCTAATCCTTGCAGCTTCTGCAACAGGTTAAAAGAACCGGTTTCCTGAGCAGTTGCCTGATTGCCGGTTAGGCACACTATCAAAAACAAAAAATGAATTAATCGCATTGGTATAGAGAATTGTTAATCAGCGCGCGGTTTCGGCAGTGATCCACTGCAAATAGGCCGGAGATCCGTCTGCTATAGGAACCACAATGACTTCGGGAAGTTCATAAGGATGCATCATCTTGATCAACTGTTCAACTCGTTCATAGTGCCGCTGCTGGGTTTTGATCAGTACGGGCATCTCTTCAGCCGCTTCGATTTTTCCTTGCCAGCGGTAGATCGATGAACATGGACTTAGTACATTGACGCAAGCGGCCAACTGTTGTTCAATCAATGCTTCCGCCAATGCGATAGCACCTTGTTTATCCGGGTAATTGGTAAAAATAACCACTGCGTCCATTGCATTCAAAAGGTTTTTGTCCTGCTATTATTCGATAATCCGGTTAATTTTTTTCAGAGGGGGAATTTGTCGGCTAAAAATCAGTGTGGTGCGATTTTGCATCAAACGTTCCAACGCTGAAAGTAAAATTTCAGCATCGGGATCCTGCATTGCTGGGAATTCATCCAATATCAATAGGGGCGCATTTTTAACCAAAGCGCGAGCAATAGCCAGGAATTGCAATTGTCGGCGGGTGATCTCGACGCCTTTTTCACCAATTGGCGTTTGCAATCCGCTCGGCATTTTGCGAATAAATGCCATGGCATCGGAGTTTCGAGCCGCAGCGGTAATTTCCGTTTCATGGGCGCAGCGCGTGGTGCCATAGGCGATATTGCCGACAATTTTATCGTCCAGTAATAGAGGTTCGGCTGGAAGCAACATGATATTGGCATACAAGTCATTCAAATTGATCTCATTCAACAAATGCTCGCCGAGAAAAATTTTTCCGCTCGAGGGTAATTTCAAGCGCAGCAGTAAATCGATCAATGCACTTTTTTTATCTGTGTCATAACCTTTGAATACGACAACCTCTCCCGGCATCACGGTCAGATTGATGAAATCCTGTATCGATCCGGTTCTAGCCGTGCGGTCAAAACGTACATCCTCAAAAACCAGCTTACAGTTTGTGCGTGGCATACTGTGAGCACCTGCATACTGCTCCGACGGTTGATCAATAAACGTAAAAACGGTTTCCAGTATTTTTTGATCATGTGTCAATTGTCGCGGCAAGTTGATCAGGCGCAGTACGGGCAATATCAGTAGCAGTATAGCGGTGAGCGTTGCGCCTGCCGCAGTTAAACTCAGAGTGCTGTTCATCGTCTGCAATACCGTTATGTAGCCCAGTGCACACAAAATCAATGTGGTTGCGATTTGACCAGCCGAAATAGCCGCCGCCTTGGCAAGCGCTTGTTGTGTTTCCGCCTGGGAAATGGATTCGGAAATTTTGCCCAACCGCTCGCTTTCACACCCATACCCTCTGTCCACTTTGATGACTCGGTAATTGGCAATCGATTGCGATAATCGATCGATCAGCTCTTTTGTCCTGGATGCGATTTTTTGGCTGGGTATATCGAAATGATCGCGCACCGCACTGACAATCAACACCATGAAAGGCGCAACAAACAGCAATAGCAACAGCAATTCCCGATTCAAATAAAGCAGGCAAATCGCCAGCCCGGCGATAATCAAGCAATCTTGCGCCGATCCGGCAATCAAGCGAACTGTCGATTGCATAATATGCCGGATGGCAAAAATTTGCGCTTCGATTTGACGATCTTCGCGCAAATGAGTGTACGCATTGGCGGGCAGTGTCAGCAGTTTATCGAAAAATGCCCGGTATAGATCGATTTCCAGCTTGCCGCCCGCTTTTAGCATGGAAAGTGCACCGTAAAAACCGGCGATTGCTCGCGCCACGAATAATGCGATGATCGTCAGCAATGCCGTTTGCAGCAATACCGGATCTTTTTGTACAAAGGCCCCATCCAGCATGACTTGGATAAAAACGGGGGCTAACGATACGGCTGCCGCAGCGATGAGTGCGGCAAGCAACGATTGCAAAACCGGTTTCCAGTAAAACGCAAGTTTTCTCAGCAAACGAAAGTAGGGTCGCGGATAAATCGGTATCATAGATGCGCCATTTTACCTGAACATTCCGGCGTTATTGCAACCTGTAGTCAAAGGAAACAGATATAGTACAATCGCTGTTATTTTCCGGTGAATCGCTACTGATGGAGCAATCCATTCATAATCTTATATCAGAGACAATGACTCCAACTTTAACAAAAGAATTTCCAACCGCAGCAGTTTCTCGCCGCAAAGGTATCGTTCTTGCGGGCGGCTCGGGTACGCGACTGTATCCGGTAACACAAACGATATCCAAGCAATTGCTGCCGGTTTTTGACAAACCGATGATTTATTATCCGCTCAGCACACTGATGTTGGCCGGGATTCAAGATATCCTGGTGATCTCGACACCGCGCGATCTCATTCATTATCAGGAATTGCTGCGTGACGGAAATCAATGGGGATTGAATATCTCTTACGCCGAACAACCTTCTCCCGACGGCCTTGCACAAGCCTTTATCATCGGCGAATCGTTTATTGGCAACGACAGTTCTGCACTGGTACTGGGCGATAACATTTTTTACGGGCATGATTTTCATCATTTGCTGCTATCTGCAATGCAACGGACCGAGGGCGCCAGCGTTTTCGCATATCACGTGCACGATCCGGAACGCTACGGCGTGGTTGAATTCGATGCCGATGGCAAGGCGATTGATCTGGAAGAAAAACCACAACAACCCAAATCGCATTATGCCGTGACCGGTCTCTATTTTTACGACCGGCATGCGGTCGATTACGCAAAAAGCCTGAAACCGTCGGCACGCAACGAGCTGGAAATCACCGACTTGAATCGCATTTATCTGCAGCACGCCGCGCTCAACGTTGAAATCATGGGCCGAGGTTATGCGTGGCTGGATACCGGTACGCACGAATCGTTGCTGGATGCCAGTCAATTCGTCGCTACCATTGAACATCGACAAGGCCTGAAAATTGCCTGCCCGGAAGAAATCGCCTTCCGGCGCGGTTGGATCGATGCGGCACAACTGCAGGAATTAGCGGTGCCACTGGCGAAGAATGGTTACGGACAGTATTTGTTGCACGTATTGAAACGTGAATTTTGAACAAAGAGAACACTGAAATGAAAGCAACTCCACTGCGCATCCCCGATATTTTTTTAATGGAACCGCGCGTCTTCGGCGATGAACGCGGATTTTTCTTTGAGAGTTTCAACCAGAGCGACTTCGAGTCGGCAATTGGAAAACCGGTCTATTTTGTACAAAGCAACCACTCCCGCTCGGCACGCAATGTATTGCGCGGCTTGCATTATCAGATACGGCAGGCGCAAGGAAAGTTGGTGCGTGTTGTCGCTGGCGAGGTATTCGATGTTGCGGTGGATATTCGCCGCTCATCGCCGACGTTCGGGCAGTGGGTTGGCGAAATCTTGAGCGCGGAAAACAAAAAACAGTTATGGATTCCACCCGGTTTTGCACATGGCTTTGTGGTGCTCTCCGATGCCGCCGAATTTTTATACAGCGTAACCGATTATTGGGCACCGGAACATGAACGTTATATCGTCTGGAACGACGCCACGCTCAATATCGATTGGCCAATTGCCGGAACCCCGATTCTCTCCGAGAAGGATGCGCGCGGACTGAGGCTCAGTGAAGCGGAAGTTTATGAATAACATCTTCTGATGGCCAAACAAAAATCCATTCATTCCTGTACCGAATGCGGTGGGCAAACGCTGAAATGGCAAGGCCAGTGCCCGCATTGCCAAGCATGGAATACGTTGGTGGAAACCATTGCGGAGAAAGCTGTATCGCGTTTCAGTCCGGTATCGGAAGTGGGGCAGGTACAAAATTTAAGCACCGTCGAAACACGCGAAGAGCCGCGTTTTCCGACCGGCATTGAAGAACTGGACCGCGTATTGGGCGGAGGCCTAGTGCATGGCGGTGTAGTGCTGCTCGGCGGCGATCCGGGTATCGGCAAATCGACCCTGCTGCTGCAAGCCTTGTCCTTTATGTCAGCGCAGCATTTCGTGTTGTATGTCAGCGGCGAAGAATCGGCGCAACAAGTCGCTTTGCGTGCCAAGCGGTTGGCGCTGGACGTGCAGTCGGTCCATTTGTACGCAGAAATCCAGTTGGAAAAAATTCAAGCGGTGCTGACGGAGCGCAAACCGGCTGTCGCCGTGATCGATTCGATCCAAACCGTCTATTCCGAAGTATTGCAATCCGCGCCGGGATCGGTTGCCCAGGTGCGCGAATGCGCAGCACAGTTGACGCGGTTGGCCAAATCGAGCGGCATCTGCATCATTCTGGTCGGTCATGTAACCAAGGAGGGCGCGCTGGCCGGACCGCGCGTGCTGGAACATATGGTCGACACCGTGCTGTATTTTGAAGGTGAAATGCACTCAAGTTTTCGCATGATTCGCGCGTTCAAGAACCGCTTCGGTGCGGTTAATGAACTGGGCGTGTTTTCGATGGGCGAGAAAGGATTGCGCGAGGTCAAGAATCCCTCCGCGTTGTTTCTTTCGCATCACGACACGCAAGTGCCTGGCTCTTGCATCATGGTCACGCAAGAAGGCACACGGCCGTTGCTGGTGGAAATCCAAGCCTTGGTCGATGAAGCGCGCTCGCCGAATCCACGCCGTTTATGCGTCGGACTGGAACAAAACCGGTTGGCGATGCTGCTTGCGGTTTTGCATCGTCACGCAGGCATTCCCTGTTTCGATCAGGACGTGTTCGTCAATGCCGTCGGCGGCGTAAAAATTACCGAACCGGGCGCGGATCTCGCGATCTTGCTGGCCGTGGTTTCTTCATTAAAAAACAGGCCATTGACGGAAAAAACAATTGTAATCGGAGAGGTCGGTTTGGCGGGTGAGATTCGCCCGGTGCAACGCGGACAGGAGCGGCTGAAGGAAGCTGCGAAACTGGGGTTCAAACAAGCCATCATTCCGGTGGCGAATAAGCCCAAGCAGGCGATTTCTGGCATTCACATCATTCCTGTTGGGCGAATCCGCGAAGCCGTCGCGCAAATGTATTAGCAGGTTATCGGCTCAACACAAGCAAAAGCGAGGGTGTTTGTTTTTTGTGTGTGTAAGCCAATCAAATGATCGCTGTTTCTTCTTCGAATAACAGCTCCACTTTACCGTTGCTGTCGATATCGACGGTCACCTTGCCGCCGTTAACCAAGCGTCCGAACAGCAACTCGTCGGCCAGTGCGCTGCGGATAGTATCTTGAATCAGACGCTCCATTGGGCGAGCGCCCATCAAGGGATCAAAACCGTGTTTGGCCAGATAGCTACGCAATGCTTCTGAGAAGGCGACTTCGACTTTTTTCTCATGTAATTGTGTTTCCAGCTGAATTAAGAACTTATCTGTCACCCGCAGAATGATTTCTTGATCGAGCGGCGCAAATGAGATGATTGCATCGAGCCGGTTACGAAATTCCGGGGTAAACAGCTTCTTGATATCGATCAATTCATCCCCGGCGGATTTCGATTTGGTGAAACCGATCGAGGATTTGGTCAATGCTTCTGCGCCCGCATTGGTTGTCATGATGATAATCACATTGCGGAAATCGGCTTTGCGCCCGTTGTTATCGGTTAGCGTGCCGTAATCCATTACCTGCAGCAGGATATTGAAAATATCGGTATGCGCTTTTTCGATTTCATCCAATAACAAGACCGAATAAGGATGCTTGATGATCGCTTCGGTTAACAGTCCGCCTTGATCGTAACCGACATAACCCGGGGGCGCACCGATCAAGCGCGATACCGCATGCCGTTCCATATACTCCGACATATCGAAACGATGTAAATGGATGCCCAATGCATACGCCAATTGTCGTGCCACTTCAGTTTTGCCGACACCGGTTGGGCCGGAGAAAAGAAACGAACCGACGGGTTTCTTCGGATTGCCCAATCCGCTTCTTGCCATTTTGATAGCCGCCGTCAATGAATCAATTGCATTATCTTGCCCAAAAACAACCGCTTTCATATCTCGACCTAACGTTTTCAACTTATTGCGATCGTCCGTTGAGATGTTTTGCGACGGAATTCTGGCGATCTTGGCGACGATGTTTTCAATTTCGCTTTTACCGATAACTTTACGTTGCTTGGATTTTGGCAACAATCGTTGCGCAGCGCCTGCTTCATCGAGAACATCGATTGCCTTGTCCGGCAAATGCCGGTCATTGATGTAGCGTTCCGATAATTCGGCAGCGGAAACCAATGCACCGGCCGTGTATTTGACTTTATGGTGAAGCTCATAACGGGATTTTAATCCGCGCAATATGGTAATTGTCTCATCGACACTTGGCTCATTTACTTCAATCTGCTGGAATCGCCGCGACAGCGCATGATCTTTTTCAAAGATGCCGCGATATTCGTTAAACGTCGTTGCACCGATGCAGCGCAATTGTCCGTTGCTTAAAACCGGTTTTAGCAGATTCGATGCGTCCAGAACGCCACCCGATGCCGCACCGGCGCCAATGAGCGTATGAATTTCATCGATAAATAAAATGGCCATTGGATTATCGGTTAATTGCTTGAGCAATGTTTTGAGACGCTGCTCAAAATCGCCCCGATACTTGGTTCCGGCCAGTAAAGCGCCCATATCGAGCGCATAAATCTGGTGCTTTAACAGCAAATCCGGTACATCCTCTTCAACGATGCGCTTTGCAAGACCTTCCGCAATGGCTGTTTTACCGACGCCCGCCTCTCCAACCAGCAGAGGGTTATTTTTTCGGCGGCGGCACAGTGTTTGGATCACTCGTTCTATTTCTTTTTCGCGACCGACCAACGGATCGATTTTGTTCATCAACGCCAGATGATTAAGATTGACCGTGTAGTTTTCGAGCAATCCGCCGGAATTCGACTCGGATTCCGTATCGCCTTCATTGCTTGTTTTGGCGGCGGTGCTTTCCTGCGACACTTTTCTGATATTGTGCGAAATGTAATTCACGACATCCAGCCGCGTCACGCCACGCTGCTGCAGAAAGTATGCTGCATGCGAATCCTTTTCTCCGAAGATCGACACCAGCACATTAGCACCGGTGACTTCCTTTTTGCCCGATGATTGCACATGCAGAATCGCACGTTGAATAACGCGCTGAAATCCAAGTGTAGGCTGCGTATCAACCTCGTCGGTGCCTTTGATCACCGGCGTGTGCCGCTCAATGTGATCGAGCAATGCAGCGCGCAAATCCTCAATATTAACCAAGCATGCCTGCAATACTTCGGCAGCACTTGTGTTATCCAGCATTGACAATAGCAAATGTTCCACGGTGATGAACTCGTAACGTTTCTGCCGGGATTCGACAAACGCCATATGTAAGCTCACTTCCAGATCAGGAGCGATCATTTTAATTTTCCTCCATTACACACCTGAGCGGATGTTGATTTATTCTAGAAAACTC
>JALRCN010000223.1 GCA_023257295.1 Nitrosomonas sp.
GGTTTGGTAGAGCCGCCAGATTTCCTGACGATCCAGTAAAGTTAAGCGGGTGCGTTTATGTATGTTCATCTACAGTATTCTCCCAAATACTGTAAACAACGCTAGAAATTCTTACACTTAAGTTTTTTTATTTTCAATTGAGAAAGCGTTGTATTTGCCAATGTTGCGTTGCTTTTTTACGGTTTGCTGTATGCTGACGATTAAATTCGATTTTTGCTGCGAGAACATTTGAGTAATCGGTATAAATAGCGTTATAATGCCGGACTTTTGATATTTGGATTGGGGTGCGTCAGTATGGCACGAGTATGTGAAGTAACGGGTAAGAAACCGATGTCGGGTAATAATGTTTCTCATGCAAACAATAAAACCAAAAGACGTTTCTTGCCGAATCTGCAACGCCGTAAATTTTGGGTTGAAAGTGAAAATCGTTGGGTCAGCTTGCGATTAACCAATGCAGCGCTGCGCACTATCGACAAAAACGGTATCGATTCAGTGCTGGCGAAAATGCGCGCGGAAGGTAAGGATATTTAATAATTTATTTTTCAATGTGAAGAATTAAGGAATTAGCAAGATGCGCGAAAAAATAAAACTGGAATCTTCCGCTGGAACAGGTCATTTCTATACGACAACCAAAAACAAACGGGCAAAACCCGAGAAACTGGAAATCATGAAATTCGATCCTGTGGCGAGAAAGCACGTCAAATATAAAGAAACAAAGCTTAAATAACCGTTGCCGGAATCGGCACCCCAGTTATTCTTGAAGCAGTAACAATGCGCTTGGTTGGTTTTTCCTCCAAGCGCATTTTTATTGTGTTTTTGTTGAATCGATTGACGGTGTGTTTCCTTAGATTTGTTCAAATCGTCTTAGATGACCGATCGCTGAATGAATATCGAGCTTTTTATCAAATATAAGCCAATAATTCTTCGGGGTGATCGATCAAGTATTGCGCGCCCCATTGTTCAGGCGGCTGATCGCTGCCGAGATAGCCATACCGTGCAATAATCGGTTGCATTCCGGCGGCATGGCTTGCTTGCACATCGCGGATGTCATCGCCTAAATAGATGCAGTGAGAAGGCGTAACCGCTATTTTATGGCTGGCGGTTAACAGAGGTTCGGGGTGCGGTTTGATGTTGACCGTTTCGTCGCCGCAGACGATGCATGCGGCTTTTTGCGCTAAGCCGAGCAGCTCAATTAGTGGATACGCGAAACGCGCCGGTTTGTTGGTGACAATGCCCCAGGGGAGGTTGCGCTGATGCAATTGATCCAGGAGGTTGTTGACTCCCGGAAACAAGCGGGTGTCGTGACATAAGCGTTGGGTATAACAATCCAGAAATTCGTCGCGCATCGATTCATAGCCATTGTCGCCCGGCTTGATGTTGAAACCGAGACCTAACAATCCGCGCGATCCGGCGGATGCTTGCGGGCGAATGAGCGATAACGGCAATTCGGATAAGCCGCGTACAGTCCTTAACCTGTTCAAGGCATGACCGAGATCCGGCGCTGTGTCGGCTAGAGTGCCGTCAAAATCGAATAGAACGGCTTTGATCATAGGATGAATGGGTGCTTTGAATCAGTTGCGATAAGCCATGATGTAATTGACGTCTGTGTCGTCTTCAAGCGCATAAACTTTGGTGATGGGGTTATATGTCATGCCGATCAGTTTTTCGTCGCTCAGACCGGCGTTGCGTGCCATGCGCGCAAGCTCGGATGGTTTGATGAATTTCGTGTATTCATGGGTGCCACGCGGCAGCAGATTCAGGACATACTCTGCGCCGATAATGGCAAATAAGTAGGCTTTCGGATTGCGGTTAATCGTCGAAAAGAAAACCCATCCGCCCGGCTTGGCCAGTTGAGCGCATGAGCCGATTACGCTCATCGGATCGGGCACATGCTCGAGCATTTCCATGCAGGTGACGATGTCGTAGTGTTGCGGTTGTTCTTTTGCCAAAGATTCTACCGTGATTTTTCGATAATCCACTTGGCAGCCGCTTTCGAGTAGATGCAGCTTGGCCACTTTAAGTGCTTTATCGCCGAGATCGATGCCGGTCACTTGTGCGCCTTTGGCCGCCATGCTTTCCGACAAAATGCCGCCGCCGCAGCCGACATCCAGCACGGTTTTTCCTTCAAGTCCTACGGTCAGTTCGGAAATATAGTTGAGGCGCAGTGGATTGATTTCGTGCAGTGGCTTGAATTCGCTATTGGGATCCCACCAGCGATGTGCCAATTGACTGAATTTTTCAAGTTCCGCCGGATCAGCGTTGATTCCATTTTCTTCCATGGGTTTTCCTTATATTAAGATGTCGATGCGGCAATGCGCTCTTGCCAATATGCGGCGCGGTAGCGTATGTCTTTTGTATCAAGATTCGTTAATTTTCCATCCTGCAGCAGCATTTTACCATTGACCCAGACGTGACTGACTTGGTCCCGGCTGGCAGCGTATACCAAGTGCGAAACGGGATCATAGCAAGGTGTTAGATTGAGATGGGAAAAGTCGATTGCGGCAATATCGGCTGCTTTTCCTTTTGTCAGAGAGCCGATTTTTCCTTCCAATCCGAGGGCTTGTGCGCCATTGAGCGTGGCCATGCGAAGCGCTTGATGTGCTGGCAAGGTATCGGCTTGGCCGCTGGTCGCTTTGGTGAGCAAAGCGGCGATTCGCATTTCTTCAAACATATCCAAGCGATTGTTGCTGGCAGCGCCGTCGGTGCCCAACCCGACATTGATATTCCGGTTTAGCAGCGATGCAATCGGGGCAAATCCGCTGGCAAGTTTTAAATTCGATGAGGGGCAGTGTGCGATATGGCATCCGTATTGGTGCATTAAATCCATTTCATGGTCCGTCAAATGAACCATATGCGTTGCGATCAGGTTGGGGCTGAGCAAGCCGAGTTGCCGCATGCGTTCGAGAGGGCGCATGCGTTGCGATTCTTCGCTGATGCGGATTTCCGCTTGCGTTTCGTGCAAGTGGGTATGAATCGGCATATTGAGTTGTTCGGCATAAGTGACGATGCGATTGAATGTGTTGTCGCTGACGGAATAGGGGGCATGGGGAGCGAAGCAGAAGCTCAATAAAGGGTGTTGATGATGTCGATCGCGTAAGTCTAAACCTTTTGCGAGATAATCGTCGGTATCGCTGGCATAGGCGGTTGGAGCATCGATTACGATGAGGCCAATGGCAGCACGGATTTCCGAATGAATGACAGCCTCAGCCGTTGCTTCCGGAAAGAAGTACATATCGTTGAAGCATGTAATTCCCCCGCGAATCATTTCGGCGCAGGCGAGCAAAGTGCCGTCAAGCACATATTGTGCAGTAACATGGCGATTCTCGGCTGGCCAAATATGATGATGCAGCCAATCCATCAAGGATAAATCATCGGCCAATCCGCGCATTAAAGTCATGGCGGCATGCGTATGCAAATTAATCAGCCCGGGAATTAGCGCATGATTGTCAAGAACGGTCGTTTGTTGCGGGTTGTAGCGGTGTTTGGCTTCCGATGCCGGTAAGATATCGAAAATAACTCCGTCATCGATTGCGATTGCATGGTATTCCAGTACAGCTCGATCCGGTTCGACAGGGATAATCCATTTGGCTTCAACGAGCGAGTCGATTGTTATCGGTTCATTCATACAGACAGTTTGACGTAAACAAAAAAGCCCTGCCAATATTAGCAGGGCTTTTTGTTGAATTTAAAACGGAAAGTATCGATTGCTTATCGAATGCCTTTGACGATAATTTTGACGCGGCGATCAGGCGCTAAGCAGTCAATCAATGCCTTGGATTTGACAGTGCCGGCACAGCTATTTCCGGTTATGGGGTCGGCTTCGCCTTTTCCTTCAGCAATAACGCGTGGGGCCTCGATTCCTTTTGCAACCAGATGTGCTTTTACTGAAAAAGCGCGTTGCAGCGATAAGTTGAGATTGTAGTCTGCAGATCCGATACGATCGGCGTAACCTTCAACCGTAATGTGATCGTAATTCAATCCCTGGATGCCATTGATGAAATCATTAAGTGCTTGAACGCCAGCTGGTTTTAAGTTGGCGCTGTTAAAATCGAATAAAGCGTCTGCGGAAAATGTTCTTTCTTGCATTGCCGGAGCGGGTACTGCGGGAGCGGCTGCTGCTTTAGGTTCTTCCTTTTTTGCAAGCTCGGGTTCGCATTCGGGAATTGCCATTGCCGGTGTCCAATAACCGGTACGCCAGCACAATTCGGTGGTGTTTCTGACAACGGTGCCGCGATCGTCAACGCCATAGGCTTCCGCTTTCTTTACGGTTTCGCCGCTATGGCTATGATCGGCACCGGTTTCATGTGCTAAAACAGCGCCAGAAAACATCGCTGGTATTAAAAGCACGCCGATGAGGTTTTGGGAGGCTAATATTTTCTTCATGCTGTTATCCTTTTAATTAAGATTCGAAATGTATATTTGATTAAACGGTAAAGCTTTGTCAAGATAATTTATAAAACCCCTGCCAGTTTACTACTTCGGAAGCTTTGATGTACGAGTATCGGGTTTTTGATGGCCTTGTTTTGCTGTTATGTTGTTTGTTTGCAACATATTTTTATGTTAAACTGCAATAAAATGAATGACTTAATTATTAGTCAGATAAGTGCAAGCTTTGTTATGTACCATAACAAAATGGAGCGAATGCTGGATGTCGGTCGGTGAAAAATATGACTATCGGAAACAATGATCGCAAGTGAGTTACATCGTCGAACAATGACTATTACCTTGTCAGCACATCATTTATGCCGGAAATACGGACAGGATACGATTATTCGGAATGTCGACCTGCAATTGAAACGCGGAGAGATACTGGGATTGCTTGGGCCAAACGGCGCTGGGAAATCCACTACGCTGCGTATGCTAACAGGCAATCTTGCTCCTAGCGGCGGCTGTGTCGAAATTTGCGGGATTGATTTGTTACAAGAGCCGTTAAAAGCCAAAATGCATTTAGGTTTTCTTCCCGAAATTCCGCCGCTTTATATTGATATGTCCGTCGATGCGTATTTGCAATTGGTCGCCCGATTGCATCGAATTCACAATAATGAAATACCCGCAGCCCTGGAAAAAGTAAAGCAGCGTTGTGGTTTAACCGGTTGCGGCAAGCAATCGATTAAAATCTTATCGAAGGGATTTCAGCAGCGCGTCGGCATAGCGCAGGCTATCATTCACGATCCGGATGTCATTGTTCTCGATGAACCTACGGTGGGGCTGGATCCTAATCAGATGCGCGATATACGGCAATTGATCCGAGAGTTGGGTGCTGCGCATAGTGTCATTTTGTCGACACATATTTTGCCGGAGGTCGATGCTGTTTGCGATCGCGTATTGATTATGCATCAAGGGCGCATTGTTTTCGATCGTTATTTGTCGGAATGCAAGCAGCAATCGATCGGATTGGAAACGGTTTTTGCACAACTTACGCAAGAGCGAACACATTGAAATCTTTAAGATGATCGGGATCATTATCCGTAAGGAATTGAGAGCGTTGTTTTGTTCTCCTTTGGCTTGGTTGCTGCTGGCAGTAATGCAGTTGGCGATTACTTGGTTCTTTTTGCTGCAATTGGATGCTTTTCTGGAGCTGCAGCCACAATTGCGGCAGCTTTCCAATCCGCCGGGAGTGACGGAAACGATCGTTGCGCCGATTTTTGCAATCACGTTTATTATCTTATTGATAATGACGCCTATTCTGTCGATGCGCCTGCTGGCCGAAGAACGACGCAATCATACCCTGACATTGCTTATGACGGCGCCGATTTCTATTACTGATATCGTGGTCGGAAAATTTGCCGGTTTAATGATTTTCTATACGGGAATTATCGCACTTTTAGCCGCTTTATCGTTTTCGCTGCTGCTGGGAGGCGTACTAGATTACGGATTGATAGGCAGCAATGTGCTGGGGTTATTTTTAGTCGTTGCTTGTTTCTGTGCGTTAGGTTTGTATATTTCGAGTCTGACCGCGCAACCCGTGCTTGCGGCAATCGGATGCCTGGGCGCTTTTTTAGGTTTGTGGATGATCGATTGGATCGGAGGGGAGCATGGCGATTGGGTGTATTATTTTTCCCTATTGAAGCAATTCCGGCAATTCAACCAAGGATTGATTGATAGTTTCAGTATCGCGTATTGCATTTTGTTTGTTGCTACTTTCTTGCTGCTGACGATCCGACGTCTCGATGGCGAGCGGTTATACGGGTAGTATTCATAAAATCGTCAT
>JALRCN010000001.1 GCA_023257295.1 Nitrosomonas sp.
GATGCCAGCAGCGCTTGCGTGTAGGGATGTTTCGGGCGATTCATCACTTCATCGATTTGCCCATGTTCGACGATGCGCCCCAAATACATCACCGCCACTTCGTCAGCCAAGTATTCTACGACCGCGATATTATGGGTAATAAACAAAAATGCAAGCCCTAAATTGTTTTGCAGCGATTTGAGTAAATTCAGAATCTGCGCTTGCACTGAGACATCCAACGCGCTGGTCGGTTCGTCGCAAATCAGCAGTTTGGGGTTGACCGCCAAGGTGCGGGCGATTGCGATACGCTGCCGCTGTCCGCCGGAAAATTCATGCGGGAAACGCCATTTCACTTCGGGCGGCAGGCCGACACGCTGCAATAGCGCATCGATTTGTTGTTCTTTGGAAAGTGTGGCGGAGCAATCGTTCGCGTCGATGTGATGAATGCGGTCGACATGCAGCGCATTCATGCCTTCTTCCAGGATTTCAAACACGCGCATGCGTGGATTCAGCGAAGAATAGGGATCCTGGAAAATAATCTGCAATTGCGAACGAATCTGCCGCAATCGGCTTCTGCTTAAGGCGACCAATTCCTGATCCCTGAAGCGCACGCTGCCATCCGTCGGTTGAATCAATTGCAAAATGCTTTTGCCGATGGTGGTTTTGCCGCAACCTGACTCGCCGACGAGCGCGACCGTTTTCCCGGCCGCAATCGTCAGCGAAACGCCGTCCACTGCTTTGACATGCCCAACAATTCGTTTGAGCAAGCCTTTTCGGATCGGAAAATGAACTTTCAGATCGGTGACTTGCAGCAGGATTTCGTCGTTATTGCCGACCTTCGTTTGCAGTGCTGCCGATGGCCGATTCGTGTTGTTGCTAGAGGCGCGGCGTGAGGTTATGTCATGCAAATGGCACCGCACTTGATGCCCGTCGCCGACGGTATGCCATTGCGGGATCGTGTCGCGGCAGTGCGGCAGCGTTTGATTGCAACGGTCGGCGAAGCGGCAGCCGGAAAATTGTTGCGATAACGACGGCACGTTGCCTTGGATCACGGCTAACGCCCGGTCGCGCTTTTGTTTGCCGGGAAGCGAAGCGAATAACTGTTGCGAGTAAGGGTGCGCCGGGCGGTTAAAAAAATCGTTGCGTGCCGCCGTTTCGACGATTTCACCGGCATACATGACGGCAACGCGCTGCGCCATTTCGGCGACGACGCCCAGATCGTGCGTGATCAGCAAAATCGCCATGTGCTTGCGTTGCTGGATTTGCCGCATCAAATCGAGTACTTGCGCTTGAATGGTGACATCCAGCGCGGTAGTCGGCTCGTCGGCGATCAGCAATTCTGGTTCGCCGGCGAGTGCAATGGCGATCATGGCGCGTTGTTTCATGCCGCCGGAGAATTGAAACGGATATTCATGCATGCGGCTTGCCGCATCGGGAATACCGACTTGTTCCAGCAATTCGCGGATACGTTGCTGCGATTCGGTTTTGGAAAGTTCTAAATGTTGATTCAGCACTTCTCCGATTTGCTCGGCAATCGTCAATACCGGATTGAGACTGAGCATCGGTTCCTGAAAAATCATGCCGATGCGCTTGCCGCGTATTTTACGCATGCCGGTTTCGGGTAATTGCAGAATATCGGTGCCATTGATTTTGACTTTTCCCGCAACGATTTCGCCGACATCGGGCAGCAAGCGCATGATCGACAGCGCGGTCATCGATTTACCGCAACCCGACTCGCCCAGCAACGCGAATGTTTCGCCTTGCGCGATGGTCAGAGACAAGCCGTCGACCGCGCGCACGGGCGCATCGCCGGTATGCAACAGGGTTTCAAGCTGCTCGATTTCCAGTAATGTATTTTTCATGGCGAGCGTGAAGTTTTCGCAGGCGCAGAAGCCTCGGCGGCTCTGGCGCGGCGAAGAAAAAGGCTGCGCTGCTTAAGCGTGCGGGTGCGCGGATCGAGTGCGTTTTGCACTGCGTCGGCAAACAGGTTAGCGCTCAGCACCAACGTGAACATAAAACCGAATGCCGCCAGCAACGCCCACCACACCATCGGTTCGCGCGCCATTTCGAGACGTGCGGCATTGATCATGGTGCCGAAGCTGATCATTGACGGATCGACGCCGACGCCGACATACGACAGTACCGCTTCGGCCAATACCAAGCCGCTGAAGTCCATGACCGTGGCGATCAATACGATATGCATCACATTGGGCAGGATATGGCGCGTGATGATGCGCCAGTGCGACACGCCGAAAGCATGCGCCGCCTGGATGTATTCCAGTTCGCGCAATTTCATCGTTTCGCCGCGCAGCAAGCGGCATAGGCCGGTCCAACTGGTGATGCCGAGAATGATGCATAGGAATAACAGGCGTAAATCGG
Source organism: Nitrosomonas sp. (assembly GCA_023257295.1). Classification (GTDB taxonomy): domain Bacteria; phylum Pseudomonadota; class Gammaproteobacteria; order Burkholderiales; family Nitrosomonadaceae; genus Nitrosomonas. Next base: position 2,359 of record JALRCN010000001.1, read on the forward strand.
CGCGCGAGGCAATGGTTTCGAATATTTCCGGGTGTGTTTCGATATACACCTGCATCATCAACACTGCGGCGGCAATGAGCAATACGCTGGGAATCGAATTCAGCGTGGTATAAATATATTGAATCACATCGTCGATCCAGCCGCGAAAATAACCCGCCATGATGCCCAGCAACAGCGCGAATGGCAGCATGACCAATGAGGTCAGCGTGCCGATCACCAATGCGACACGTATGCTTTTGAGCGATTGATACAAAATATCTTGTCCGACTTTATCGGTACCCAGAACATGGTAGTGCGCGGCCAGCATGGTGACGTTGCCGATCAGCAACAGCATGATCAGTAGCGTAATCAATATGGCGTGCCACGGTATTTCGGTGGTGCGGTGCCAAATGTCGATCAGTGTTTGCATGAAACTTTGCCGGTGGCGGTGCGATAGCAGCAGGATCAAGCACGTCGTCAAGCTGCACCAAATGATGAAGCCGTAAATCAATCCCTTGGCGCTGCGTTCAATAATGTCAGGCGCAAGCTCGGTTTGTGGATCCTGCAAATGTGCACCGCCGTACGCGAGCCGGGCAAAATCCCGGATTTGTCTGCCGTCCGGTAGTTCGATAGTTTCCTTGGCATACAAGTGTGCTGACAGCGGTGCGGAGTAGGTTTTTTCCACCTGCGTGCGGATCGGTGTGACCAGAAGATCCAGCAAACTCAAGACCTCGACGCTGTAGATTGCATTGCCGCTGTCGGTTTTGTGCGCCAATGCCGGACGGAAATGCACGGTATCGAGCAATCCGGTTACTAAAAAAAACAATAAAACTGTGAGTGCCGACATGCCGCTGGCGCTGTGTCCGACGCGTCGCCATGACGCTAGTAGATGTTCGCTGCGCCGCACGTATCTGATCGACAAAAGTACAACCATCGCAAACAGATAAATAAGTGCGTCGGTCCACAAGATAATCGGGCTGAAAGGCATGGTTTGAATGATTAGTGGTGCGACTGCGATAAGGCCTTCATTTTTGATGACTGCTTCCTATCATAAATGAATGCTGCGGGTTTCTGAAGAATTATGCGGATTCCAGTTTAAAAACGTATTTTTCTTGTTTCATCGAGTTTTTGATAGGCCCGCCAGATTATTAGGGAAACGTTGAGAAACTGATAGAGCAAGATGAGATATGCGGCGAATGGAATCTTTGATGACAGTATTTTTATACGAGTGCGAACTGGATTCCAGCAGTTGTGGTCCTGGATCGCACCAGGACCACATGGGAAAGCAAGCTTATTATATTTTTATACTTGTTCGGGTAATCCGGCACGAATGCTTAATTACCCGTTAATACATGCTGTTACTATAGCCATCTCAAGGGGAGTTCATCAATGAGACGCTGATAGTCAATCAGCCAATTTTACTGCTTACCGGCAGGAGCGCCCAATCTTTCTCCTGACTCATCTGTGTAGAGGCTCGGTGGTTTGTTATAAGGTTTAGGTTCACCACATCCGGCGAGTAAAGCTGTAGATGTAAATGCAATAAGTATGGCGGCTAAAAGCGTATATTTCATGAAAATCTCCTTAGTTATTGATATCAAGAATTGTTTGCGGACCTGAAAGTCACGTTAAAACTTAATAAACTATTTATCCCTTTCCGAGGAAAGATATTTTAGAAGAAGTTGTAACTTTAATACCTTCCAAAATAATAGGATATGATTTCATCACGAATAAGTAAATGCACTTATTCGCAGTAAGGATAACATTAAAAAATAATGTATGGAATTGAAATTTGGTTACGATAGCCAAATTGAAAGTATTGATTGGTTTTTATGGGGTTGCGAGCGGCAGAATGACGTCATGAATAGCCGTGGCTGTTGTGCGGTGCTCTGGGTGGGGTGTGCTGTTTTTGCGACAAATTTCCGCCTGTTTATCTGACGGTTGGTTGTTTTTGCATTCGATCGATCGCTTTTTTGAATACGAATTGCGATTATTCGTAGCTGACTAAAGTAAATCTATAAGTGTCGGAATCGGTTAACTTCATAACCACATTCTGAACCGCAACGGATGCGCCGAGCATGACCGAGGGGATATGGAGCTCCCCGGTTGAGGTGGAAAAAGTGGCGGTACTGGCCGGTTTTGTCGCTAAGGTTTGTATGCTGGAAGCATTTAGTTCGAAAATGTAATCGGGGTTGGTTGAGATCAGTCGTAGATCGGCTTCCAGGATTGTATTCGAACCGATATCGACAGCGAGGCTCAGTATGCCTTCATCGAAAATACCGGCGGTGTCGGTAACGGTTGCTTGCTGTATTCGCACGAAGTTGCCGGTTAAAACCTCCGCGCCGTTGTACCCGGTCAGCGGCGTGCTGGTCAGACTGCTATTGCCGAGATTGAAAATGGACAATTGCTCGATTGCGTCAAAGGTTACCATACCGCCGAAAACGATGCGCCCAAAAACGGTAAAGCCGCCATTTTGACTGTTTAAGTTTACCGAATTGTCGGCCATGTTGACGAACCACTGACTGGTTGCACTGTTGGGGTCGTTGCCGAGCTTCGCCATCGCGACGGTGCCTCGGGTATTTGAGATTTTATATTCGTTGATGATCGGAGCAAGCGTATTGACAGATGTTAGTGTGCTTCCGGTCGCGCTTTGCGCGATTTTGAAACCGCCGCCTTGAATAACGAATCCGGGGACACTGCGGTGGAAAATGCCATTGGTATAAGCACCGCTATTGACATAACTCAGAAAGTTAGCTGTTGTGACCGGTGTGTGCGCTTCAAATAATTCGATACAGAAATTGCCCATGTTGGTGGTGAAACAAGCGACCGGATTGGCTTGTGTCAGTGTCGAAGCAATGAATAATCCGACAAAAATCTGGAGCCTATAAAATTTAGTGATCATATGCATGGGCAGTGAATGTTTCTGAGCAATAGCAGATTATCGATTGGGCAGCGATAGCAGCGGATCTTTGATGCGATGCACGAAATGGAAATAGATTAACGAACTCGCAATGGCTGCAAAAAAGCACCAAACCGATGCAAAGGTTTGTTGAAAAGTGAAATAGGATACAAAAAATCCCCCAGTTATGACAAATCCGGTAACGTATAAATGTTTGTAGCTGGTGAAAATGAATGGTACGCAGGTGGCTAACAAATACAAAACAATCACGATTTGATGTCCCTTGACATCGTGTTCGTAACGAATGCTGTGATGAACGATTTCGGCGGTAATGGGTTGCGCGGCAATACCGATTATTGTGTAGATTGCGAGTGCAAAACCGGCGACGCCGATTGAGGCGATTATTTTTCTGCGCAAATGGCTTGTTTCGGTGCAATAGATTGCAAATGGCGCAAACAGCGGCCAAATAATGCCCACAAAAATGCCATAAATATTGCTTAACCAGTAATGCGGCGATTGCGACGCGCTGTCATTCGTGAGCGCTAGCCAGAGAAATCCTTCTACCAATTGCTGTGCGGCGAAAATAAGTGGAATCAAGGCTAAAGGAAGGTCTTTCTTATGAGCGACCTTTTGCACGGTTGCGGCTCCTGTGACCAGGAGCACGCTGCCGACGATGAAGCTTGCTTCCGCTGAGAAACACATGGCGTAGTATTTCCGGGTATATATGAAGATGCCCTTATACCGTAACAGAATGGATTGGAAAAGGGTTTGTGAAAAATCACTGCAATCGTTACGCCAAGAAATTTGGCTGAGTGTGAGTAAAGTCGGCGCTTTATAATTTTGGTGATGGCGTTATATCATCGGATTCTGTTAAAATAAAAAATTCTATAAAAGTGTTGAGCAAGGAAAAGTTGTCATGGCTTATGTAGTAACAGAGAATTGTATCAAATGTAAATATACCGATTGCGTGGATGTATGCCCGGTGGATTGTTTTCGCGAAGGTCCGAATTTTTTGGTCATCGATCCAGATGAGTGTATCGATTGTACCTTGTGCGTTGCCGAGTGCCCGGTGGAAGCCATTTATGCGGAAGACGATGTGCCGGATTCGCAACAGCAATTTATTGGCTTGAATGCCAGTTTGTCCAAGAAATGGCGTCCAATCATTGAGAAGAAAGATCCGCTCCCCGATGCTGATGAATGGGCGGGCGTGAAAGATAAGCTGGATCAATTGCAGCGATAAGCAGCAATAGCGGTAATCGACTGCCGCATGTCAGAATCATCACAATTTCCGCAAATCCCCTCCGATGAGGTTTTTAAGCGCCTAAATGCCGGTACTCAGGTTATTACACCTAACCGAAGGCTTGCATTAGCGCTTAAAGAAAAATTCAATCAAGAACAAATCGCCCGCAAAGCGGCAGCTTGGTGTCCCGTCGATGTGCTGTCGTTTGCCACTGTAATCGAGCGTTGCTATACCGATGCGCTGTATTCCGGGCAATCGTACCGATTGCCTTTGCTGCTATCGTCAGCGCAAGAGCAAATATTGTGGGAATCGATTATCCGGGACTCCGCCGTCGGCGAAACGTTATTGCGAATCCCGCAGACCGCGCAGTGGGTACGGGAAGCCTGGCAACTCGCCCATGCGTGGCGTTTCATTGACAAGCTAAGTCATGTCAGTCTTAACGAAGATCAAGGCGTGTTTCTGGATTGGGCGCAATCCTATCGAAAAATCACTGCACGCAACCATCAAATAGATCAGGCACGGCTGTGCGATTTAATAGCGAGTCAGTACGATGCGCTCGATATCGGCAAGCCCGCTGCAGTGATTTGTTATGGTTTCGATGTTTTTACGCCGCAACAAATCGTCTTCCTGCGGAAGCTGGCAGATAGCGGCTGTTCGGTAATGACAACCGATCCTGCGTCGCGGTGCCGGTCAGAAAAAAATACAATACAGCGTTTCGAGTGCGTCAGCAGCCAGGATGAAATTTATCAGGCGGCAGCGTGGGCGCGCGACCGGCTGGAAGCGAATTCTATGGCTCGCATCGGAATTGTGGTTCCGGAACTGGCCAATTGCCGCAGTGCAATAATTCGTATTTTCAATGCCGCGATGCACCCGGATGTTCGCGCCGCATTGCCTGGCACCAAGCGTCCGGTGATGCCGTTTAACGTGTCGCTGGGTTTGTCGCTGACCGAATACCCGCTGATAGATGTCGCATTGACAACGCTGGAGTTGGTCGATCGGCAACTTGATTATTCCAAGGTCAGTCATTGGTTGCGATCCCCGTTTCTAGTTGCAGGAGAATTAGAAATGGGGCAGCGCGCACTGCTCGATGCGCGCTGCCGCCAATACGCCGAACCAACGATTACTTTGGAGCGGCTTGTTGCTTTGATGCGCCGATCCGGCGGGCAAGCCGATTGTCCGCAACTGTGGCAAAGCTTGACGGCACTATTGGAATATCGGCGCAAGACATTGCCAAAAATGGCGAATCACACGATTTACGCCAGAATTTTGCCGGAAATATTGCGCATCGTCGGCTTTCCTGGGGGGCGCGCTTTGGATTCGGTTGAGTATCAAACCGTCGAAAAGTGGCATTCGCTCATCGCGCAATTGGCAACGCTTGATCATGTCAATACGCAAATCGGTTATCGTGAGGTTGTCGGTAGACTCAGGCGCATGGCGCATGACACTTTGTTTCAGCCCGAAACGCCGGATGTTCCGATACAAATCCTTGGTGTGCTGGAAGCGGCAGGAATGGAATTCGATCATCTATGGGTGATGGGCTTATCCGACGAGGGTTGGCCGATGCGCGCTCGTCCCAATCCGTTTTTGCCGTTTGCGTTGCAGCGCGATGTCCGGTTGCCGCTGGGATCGACGCAGGAGGCGCTGACTTATTGTCGAAAGTTGACCGAAGGCTGGTTGGCGAGCGCGCGAGAAATTATTTTCAGTTCGCCGCAATTCAGCGATGATCGCGATGGACATGCGCTAGCACCCAGTCCTTTGATCGAAACGATTCCGCAAGCCATGCCGGTTTTTCGGAAACCGACTTTGCATCGCGACAAGATTGTCGAGTCTGCCGGATGGGAGTCTGTCGAGGACAATCAGGCGCCGCCGCTGAATGGTGCGGTAGTTAAAGGCGGTGCCGCTGTACTCAAGGATTATGCGGCTTGTTCGTTTCGTGCTTGGGCCAAGCATCGTCTGGCGATCGATCGCATTGTCGAACCGCATGCAGGTTTGGATGCAATGGAGCGCGGTACGCTGGTACATCAGGTGTTGGCGCAAGTTTGGTCTCGATTGAAAACAAAAATGGCGCTGGATGCGATTGAAGATGACGATCTCGAATGCATGCTCGAAGCTGTCGCGGACGATGCGATTGCCGAAATGCGCTCCGATCGTTCTATGGCGCTATCCGGGCGCATGGCGTCGATTGAGCGACGGCGGCTGGTGAAATTGGTGAAGGCGTGGCTGGATCAGGAAAAGAGGCGCGATTTTTTTACCGTGATTGCAACCGAAGAAAAGCGTTCGATTGAAATGGGCGATCTGCATCTGAACGCACGTCTGGACCGTGTTGACGAATTGGAGAACGGGCAGCGTCTGGTAATCGATTACAAAACAAGAAAACAATCGGTTGCGGCAATGCTCGGCGAGCGCCCGGATGAGCCGCAACTGCCGCTGTATTTGACGATGACTGAGCTGCAGCAACAGGCTGCCGGCGTTGCATTTGCCGCAGTGAAGTCCGGCGAGTTCGAGTTTGCTGCGGTTGTTCGCGACGATAGCGTGCTGCCGGATGTGAAGGCTTATTCGGAGCTCAATGGCTATAAGCAATTTGCGGCATGGGACGATTTGCTGGCCTTTTGGCGGCAAAACCTGATGCAATTGGCGGAAGGGTTTTGCAGCGGGGATGCTCGCGTTAATCCGAAGAAATATCCATTGACTTGTACGCACTGCGATTTGCAGTTGCTGTGCCGGATTTATGAACGGCTGGGCGCGCGCGCGTTTGATTCGGATGAAGACGATGATTGATCCGGGCGCTATTCCCGATATCGATCAACGTCGCCGCGCACTCGATCCGGAACAATCGTTTATCGTGCAAGCACCGGCGGGTTCTGGCAAGACGGCGCTGCTGATTCAGCGTTATCTGCGATTGCTGACCGGTGTCGATGCGCCGGAAGAAATCGTTGCAATCACGTTTACGCGCAAAGCCGCTGCGGAAATGGGCACTCGCGTGTTGGCGGCTCTGGAAGCGGGGAAGCTTGCGGACAATCCGGCTGATGCTTACGAGCAATTGAACCGCGAATTGGCGCAGGCCGTTTTGCAGCGCGATCGCCGGATGGATTGGCATATCGCGGAAAATCCGGAGCGATTGCGCATACAAACCATCGATTCGCTTTGTGCGGCTTTGACGCGGCAAATGCCGGTTTTGTCAAAATTCGGCGCACAACCTGAAATTGTCGATGACGCTTCCGATTTTTATCGGGAGGCGGCGCGTGAGACGCTGAGCTTGCTGGATTGTTCGCAGGCGATTGCACGCGATGTGGAACGATTGTTGGAGCATCTGGATAACGATAGCGCGCGTTTCGAAGATTTGCTGGCGGAAATGCTGGCGCGGCGCGATCATTGGTTGCGCCATATCCATAACCGGCCTCGCGACGAATTGGAGGCGGCATTGCAGCGTTCGCGCCAACACGCATTGAGTAAGGTTCTTCAATCGTTTCCTGTAATGCTGGAAAATGAATTGCTGGCTTTGTTGCACTATGCGGCAATGAATTTGGCGGTTGAAAGCGAGGTTTCGGATATTGTGAGCTGTGAATCGCTGGTTTCGTTGACGGCAGCCGATGTTGCGCATTGGCGAGGCGTTGCGGAGCTCCTGCTGACCGATAAAGGCACTTGGCGCAAACAAGCAAAAGCTGCAATAGGATTTCCGCCGGGGAATGCCAAGGCCGAGAAGGAGCGGTCGGACGCATGGAAGCAGCGATTGAGGCTTCTGATCAATGCACTCGAATCGGAAGACGATTTTCGCCTTGCCTTGCAAGACGTACGGCGATTGCCGCCATCCAATTACACTGATTCGCAATGGGAAATTCTGGGGGCGATCACGCGATTGTTGCCGTATGCCGTGGCGCAACTCAACGTCATTTTTCAGGCAAGCGGCGTGGTGGATTTTTCGGAAGTTGCGCAACGTGCATTGCAAGCGTTGGGCGATTCCGAAGCGCCGACCGATTTGGCATTGGCGCTGGATTATCGTATCAAGCACTTGATGATCGATGAATTTCAAGACACGTCGATCAGCCAATTCAGATTGCTGGAAAAATTGACTTCCGGTTGGGTGACGGGAGATGGTCGTACCTTGTTTATCGTTGGCGATCCGATGCAATCGATTTACCGTTTCCGGGAGGCGGAGGTCGGGCTTTTTTTGCAAGCGAGGGATCAAGGGATAGGCGATCTGACGTTGCAATCGATAACGCTGCATGCGAATTTCCGTTCGCAACAAGGCATTGTCGATTGGGTTAATGCGGCATTCGCGCAAATGCTGCCGCAGCATGAGGATAGAACGGCGGGTGCCGTGGCTTATGCGCCATCGATTGCGATTCATCCCAAGTTAAGTGATGCAGCAGTGGCGGTTTATCCCTTTTTTGACAAGGATTCTGTTTCGGAAGCCCGTCAAGTCGTAGCAATCATTCAGCAAGCACATTGCGAGCAACCCACAGGTACGATAGCGGTATTGGCGCGCAGTCGCAATCACTTGACCGAGATCATCGCGCAGATAAAAGTGGCCGGATTGCGATTTCGTGCCATCGAAATCGAATGGTTGCAGCATAAGCCGGTGGTGCAAGATTTGCTGATAATGACACGTGCTTTAATCAATCCGGCGGATCGCCTTGCTTGGATTGCTTTGTTACGCGCTCCAGGATGCGGTCTTTTGCTTGGCGATATTGCTGCGCTGATGCAATGCAATGTGGCAACGGACAAACAAAGAACCGTTTGGGACATGATTTGCGACGAGAATTGTTGGCTTTACATGTCTACGGATGCGCAAATGCGGCTGCATCGGATCGTCGCGGCATTAAAGCCTTGCATAGCGCATCGGCAGCGTCAGTCTTTGCGTCTGACTGTCGAAGCGGTTTGGCAAGTATTGGGAGGAGTGCATGCATCGAGTGCTAGTCATTTGGCCGATGCCATGATTTACCTGAATTATCTGGAAAGTAAAGAGCAGGCGTGGGATGTTTTCGATCTGGCGAATTTCGAGCAGGGCTTAAATGCGCTGTATGCGTCGCCCGATCTGGATGCGGATGATACCTTGCAAATCATGACCATTCATAAAGCCAAAGGACTTGAGTTTGATACGGTGATCGTACCCGGATTGGGCCGAGCGCAGCGCAATCATGGTAAACAATTGCTCAAATGGATAGAGCAACCGAACGATCGAGCTGCAACGCATGCGCATACTTCGGTTGCGGATTTAATGCTGGCACCCATTCAAGCAACGGGTGCGGATGTTGATTCGATCTATCGGTGGTTGGAAAAGCTGGATCGAGACAAAGAGCGATTTGAGGCGGATCGATTGCTGTATGTGGCGGCTACACGAGCAAAAAGGAAATTACATTTGCTTGGACATATCGGTTTATCGGATAGCGATGGGAAGAATCAGCCCAAGGAACCGGCATCGGAATCTTTGCTGCGTAGGCTTTGGCCGATTGTTCGTTTTCATTATAGCGATGCTGCCGCAGCATTTGCCCCAACCCAAAGTAAAGCGATCGAAAATGAAAATAATTCGATCGATGGTCGGATTTGCCGCTTGCAAACCGATTGGGTGTTGCCGGATACGTTCCATTCAGTGATGTGGCAGGGATTGGAGGAATCGAAGCGGAACATTGGGGAAATCGAATTTTCTTGGGCTAGCGAAATGACTCGTCATGTGGGTACCGTGGTGCATCGGTGGTTGCAAAGAATTGCCGATGACGAATTACGCGATTGGACTGAACAGCGGATTCTGGCGATGCGCGATCAATTTAAGCAGAATCTGTTTATGCTTGGCGTAACCGGAGATCAAGAGGAGGTAGCTTATGCAATTCAACGCATCGTGCGTACATTGATTTATGCCGTGAGCGATCGGCGCGGTCGATGGATTTTGGGAGTGCAATCAGAAGCGCAAAATGAATTGAAAGTTACTGGAGTGATCGATGGGAGTGTCACGAATTGTGTGATCGACAGGACTTTCTGCGATGCGAATGGTATTCGTTGGATTATCGACTACAAAACGAGTAGTCATGAAGGTTCGGATAGTGAGGAATTTTTGGATCGCGAGCAAGTTCGCTATCGGTATCAGCTCAATCAATACGCAGCACTGATGCGTGAAATCGATCATCGTCCGATTAAGTTGGGATTGTACTTTCCTTTGATAGGGGGATGGCGGGAATGGTGAGGTAGGGAAATTGAAAAAAGTTCCAGAGATGCGGAAAAAAAATCAAAAAAATAGCACAAGGAAATTGTCCATTTACCCATTGTGCCTAAAGGGAAAAATGAGTTTTGGGCGGGAAGGAAGGGATTAGAAATTATGACAAATGACTTGACTTTGCCCCCCGAGGTCGACTAGCCTGAGAGGTGTAGCTGGAAGAGGTATGGAAGGACACTGAATTTAGTTACCGAAATTTTAAGCAGTACTAATTAATTAGTATTAGGAAGTAAATAGAAGAAGAGCAGTAGAGAGAATAATGAGAAGTAGATTTGATTAACAGTTAGGAGGTAGAAAGATGGCAACAACCTATGGCACGTCAAGTGCATC
>JALRCN010000061.1 GCA_023257295.1 Nitrosomonas sp.
AATTCCTCTGGGTATGCAGGTTTGTATTTCTGAGTCATCTTCCTTCTCCTTTACACATAATTTAATGTGTCCGTCAAAAGGGGACAACTCCAACTCCAATCAGAGAATATAAAATTGATCCATCGCTGCTGAAACTGGAACTCACAGAGGGAATTGTCATAGATCATCGTCATGCGATTCAGCAGATAAAAGAGCTGAAGAAGCTGGGTATTCAATTGGCACTGGATGATTTTGGAACGAGCTATTCTTCCTTGTCCTATTTAAAAAGAATCAATGTCCACCAGCTTAAGATAGATCGATGTTTTGTGAAGGATATTCCTGCCGATGGTGACAGTAAAGTTATGGCAAAAACCATCATTGATCTGGCAAGAAATTTTAAACTGGAAGTACTGGCGGAAGGCGTTGAAACCGAAGATCAGCTGGAATTTCTCAAAGAAAGTGATTGTAAATTATTCCAGGGTTATCTGTTTGGGAGGCCAATGCCAATCGATGAGATCGAGCTTTAGGATAAATATCCTTCCCATTTGTATCCCGATATCCAATTATCTGTCCGAGCATAAATTAAAGCAGTGGCGCAAATTGTACAAGCCATATTCTGCACGGCGATTTTTTTGATTTACGCAAAGAAGATGCAGCGAATGTCGGTGCCGTTTATGATCGCACCGCGTTGATTGCTCTGCCGCCGTCCATGCGCAAAAACTATGTGCGGCATTTGATGAAGATACTGCCACCCGCTGTGCCGATTTTACTGATAACGTTGGAGTATCCGTCGCATGAAATGGAAGGGCCGCCATTTCCGGTTACTGTCGAGGAAGTAACAGCGCTTTATCCTGAGGGTGCGGCAATCGAGTTATTGCATCGGCAGGATGTATTGACGCAAAATCCAAAGTTCCAGGCGCACGGCTTGAGTCAATTGCGGGAAAATGTTTTTTTGTTGAAATCGCGATGAGTGTGAGAAAAGTCACAGCCATAATTGGGAAATAGGCTTATACTTCATCGCTGCTTTCATCTTCAAAATACTCAGTAAGTATTACACTGTAGATCATGTAATCGCGATGAATTCGATGACTCGGATGTCGAGGTCAGAATGCAAAAGTCAGCGGACTTACTGACGAAGATGTTTTGCATACGACCGGTTGATTGTGATTGATGATTTATGACGAGGCCCTTTAATCCCTATTGCTTGCAATAGGGATTTTTTTTGCCTTTTTCAGATTGGTCTTACGAAAATATCTTTCAATACGAATAGGTTGTGTCAGTCGTTGATTATCAATGGTTTTATGCCAAGCCGCTGCCCGATTGTGTCTACGTCCATTTTGGCAACGATCTGATTGGGATACGGTCCGACGTGAATTTTATAAAGACCTTTGTTTTTCGAAATGCTGATCGTGTCTTTGAGTGCGGGCAGTTTTTTGTGTGCTTGCGCTAGAAAATTATGCGCATTGTCGGAAGATCCGAATGCGCCGAGTTGCAAGTAAACCGGTTTCGATCCGGTGTTATCGGCAGGTGCGGCAAATACCGTCTTGGGTTTTGAATACGACGATGCCATTACAGTGTCAGCACTAGCGTCAGGAAAAATACTTTCCACTTCGACGCGACCGCTTCCATTGGCAACGATCCCCAGTTTGTAGGCTGCGGTATAGGAAAGATCGATCAATCGATCCGATAAAAACGGACCGCGATCGTTGAGCCGTACGACCACCGATTTGCCGGTATCGAGATTGGTGACGCGCGCATAACTCGGTAGTGGCAACGTCGGATGAGCCGCAGTCATCTCGTACATATCGTAAACCTCTCCAGAGGCGGTATTTTTTCCGTGGTAGCGGCGTCCGTACCACGATGCAACGCCCTGTTGCTTATACGGTTTCAATTCTGCCATCGGCTTGAATTGTTTTCCCAGTGCAACATAGGGCCGCATATTTGCGGTTCGCAACGGTTCATGCTTTGGAACCGCATCGGGTACCAAGTGTAAATCGGCTGGCGGATTCGCATCCGGACCATCGTCCAAGTAATAACCACCGCCGGTCTTGGCAGACGAATACGCATTCCGGGATGCATGGGATGCGAACGAAGCGATCGTATCTTTTTTTCCTGAAATGCTATTGCCTTGGTGTTGGGGAATGCTGCCGCATGCGATCATTAGCGAGGCCAGCAATACCGCCGCAACTGTCGTTGCAGTTTTCTCCGGGAGCAGGGTATCGAGTTTCTGAGACAAGGAGCAAGCCTATATCATGTTTTCACCAGTGTAGGATGTGTTT
>JALRCN010000037.1 GCA_023257295.1 Nitrosomonas sp.
CCACTCAAGCAGTGGTGCTTTGCGACGCCGTGCTGTGCCCCGACACGCATGCCGGGCAGTCCACAGGGCTCGGGGCTGTCAATCTGGTGAGCGTGGGCATCACAGGCTATGCGTGGTCTTCCGCGGTGCCCTGGGTGGGGATCGACGAGTGACGGGTGAGGGGCACCTTCACCAGATGCTTCTTGCCATCAGCGACGCCCTTGCGGACGGCACCGATCACATCGCCGGCCTTGCCGACGCCCACGCCCACCTGGCCCTTCTCGTTGCCGACGACAACGATGGCCCGGAAGCTCATCTTCTTACCGCCTTTGACGGTCTTGGAGACGCGGCGGATCTGCACCACGCGCTCCTGCCATTCGGAGTCGCGCTCCTGACCGCGAAAGTGACCAAAGGCAAAAAGGACGGCGACACCAAATACACCGATTACCACGATTACAGTGAAGCCATTACGAAAGTTCCGTCGCATCGCGCATTGGCGTTGCTGCGCGGCGAGCGCGAGGGTGTGTTGAAGCTCAAGCTGCTGCTCGATGCCGAACTAGAAGAGAAGGCTCGCAATCCGGCACTCAATCCGTGCGAAGCGCAGATCGCGCGGCAATTCAATATCCGCGACCAGCAGCGTGCGGCGGATGCTTGGCTGATCGATACGGCACGCGTTGCCTGGCGCACGAAAATCTTTTCGCACCTGGAAACCGAATTGATGGGCAATTTGCAGGAGCGCGCCGAAACCGAAGCGATCCGGGTGTTCGCGCAAAACCTCAAAGCATTGCTGCTCGCGCCACCCGCCGGAGGGCGCGTGACCATCGGGCTGGATCCGGGTTTGCGCACCGGCGTCAAAGTGGCCGTGGTCGACGCCACCGGCAAGGTGCTTGCCACTGAGGCGATATACCCGCATGCGCCGAGAAACGATTGGAACGGCGCGATGCAAACGCTCAAGCAATTGGCGCAACAGCATCAAGCATCGTTGATTGCCATCGGCAACGGCACTGCGTCGCGCGAAACCGATCATCTGGCCAAGGATTTGATCAAACAATACCCGCAACTCAAACTGACGCCGATCATGGTGTCGGAAGCGGGCGCTTCGGTATATTCCGCATCCGAGCTGGCTTCGGAAGAGCTGCCGGAGCTGGATGTGTCGCTGCGCGGCGCGGTGTCGATTGCGCGGCGCTTGCAGGACCCGCTTGCCGAACTGGTCAAGATCGACCCGAAATCGATTGGTGTCGGTCAGTATCAGCATGACGTCAATCAAGGTCAATTGGCGCAATCGCTCGATGCGGTGGTGGAAGACAGCGTTAATGCCGTCGGCGTCGATGTCAATACCGCGTCTCCTGCGTTGTTGCGCTACGTGGCCGGACTCAACGGCAAAATCGCGCATAACATCGTTGCGTATCGCAATACGAAAGGCATGTTTAACCGGCGCGCCGATTTGCTGAAGGTGTCCGGCTTGGGCGAAAAAACCTTCGAGCAGGCCGCCGGATTCTTGCGTATTCTGAACGGAAGCAATCCGCTCGATGCTTCCGCCGTGCACCCGGAATCGTATCCGTTGGTCGAGCAAATTGTAAAAGATGTCAAACTGAATGTCGCCGCGCTGATCGGCAATGCGCCGGTGCTGAAATCCATCCACCCGGAAAAATACGCAACTGCGCAATTCGGTCTGCCGACCGTCAGGGACATTCTGCACGAGCTCGAAAAACCCGGTCGTGATCCGCGCTCAACGTTTAAAACCGCCACGTTCAAGGAAGGCGTCGAATCGATCAAAGACCTGCATCCCGGCATGATGCTCGAAGGCGTGGTCACCAATGTCGCCGCGTTCGGTGCGTTTGTCGACATCGGCGTGCATCAAGACGGATTGGTGCATATTTCCGCATTGGCGGACAAATTCGTCAAAGACCCGCATGCGGTAGTGAAAGCCGGGCAAGTGGTCAAGGTCAAGGTGCTGGATGTGGATGAAAAACGCAAACGGATCGCGCTGACGATGAGGGTGAGCGATAACGGATAGATCGCCGTCAAATATTGAGGCTATGACCAAGGAATGATACATTGGCAGTCATTTACCGAACGGCATTGGAAAACCCTCATGATTCGCAGAAACCTTGCTTTTAAGTTGCTAGCCTTGTTCGTCGTCTTGAATTACGGTCTTTTTTTTGCCAGCGCATACGCGCAGCGCATTCAAACCGAATTCGATGTGCATCTGGTTGCCGAAGGATTCCATTTGCCGTGGGGAATGGCGTTTATGCCGGACGGCAACGTGCTGGTGACGGAAAAGATCGGGCAATTGCGCGTTGTTACGCCGAACGGACGAATTTCGCCGCCGATTAAGGGCGTTCCGGCGGTATTTGCGCACCAGCAAGGCGGTTTGCTGGACGTGGCGCTGGACCCGGATTTCGCCAACAACCACACTATTTATTTATCGTACGCGGAACCCGAAGGATCGGTGGCGGGCACGGCAGTCGCCAAAGCGCAACTGAAAGACAGCAGCCTGGAAAACGTACAGGTAATTTTCCGCCAGTTGCCTAAAACTCCGGGCGGCGTACATTTCGGTTCGAGGCTGGTATTCGCGCCGGACGGCAATCTGTTCATCACGCTAGGCGATCGCGGCAATTATCTGGAACAAGCGCAGCAACTCGATAACTATTTCGGCAAAATCATCCGCATTCGCCCCAACGGCACGGTGCCTGCGGACAATCCTTTTGTCAATGACCCGAAAGCCAAGCCGGAAATCTGGTCGTACGGTCACCGCAGCGTGCAAGGCGCGGCGATTCATCCGAAAACCGGCGCTTTGTGGATACACGAGCATGGCCCCAAAGGCGGCGATGAAATCAACATTCCGCAACCAGGCAAAAACTATGGCTGGCCGAAAGCCAGCTATGGTGTGCATTACGATCTGACGCCGATCAAGGACGAACACGCCGAACAAGGTTTCGAAGAGCCGATTCATTACTGGACACCGTCGATTGCGCCTTCCGGCATGGTGTTCTACGACGGTAAATTATTCCCCAGCTGGCGCGGCAATCTGTTCGTCGGTGCACTGGTAGGCAGGCAGGTAGTGCGTTTGTCGGTCGACGACAAACGCGTCCGCAGCGAAGAAAAATTGCTGCTAAATACCCTGCGTTTCCGCGATGTCGAACAAGGCCCCGATGGTGCGTTGTATTTGCTGACGGACGAAGAAAACGGCAAGCTACTCAAACTCACGCCGAAACAATAACAACCATTTTTCATCACACTCGGCACCGCATGGATATCATCGACCTCAAAAACCCGACGCTGTACATCAACCGCGAACTGAGTCTGCTCGAATTCAACCGGCGCGTCATCGAGCAAGCTAAAGATGAGAGCCTGCCGTTACTCGAGCGGCTGCGTTTTTTGTGCATCGCCAGCAATAACCTGGATGAGTTTTTCGAAATCCGCGTCGCCGGTTTGAAGCAGCAAGTCAAATACGGCTCGACGCAAACCGGCGCGGATAATCTGTCGCCGGTCGAAGTGCTGGCACGCGTCGGCGACACCGCGCACCGGTTCATGGAAGAGCAATACAGCGTGTGGAATGACCTGATCATCCCGGCGCTTGCCAAGGACAAAATCCGCCTGCTGCGGCGTGCGCAATGGAAACCGCAAACCAGCCGTTGGGTGCATCGCTATTTCAAGGATGAAGTGCTGCCGGTATTGAGTCCGATCGGACTCGATCCAGCACATCCGTTTCCACGCGTGCTGAATAAAAACTTGTACTTCATTATCTCGCTGGAGGGCAAGGACGCATTTGGCCGCGATTCCGGTTTGGCTATCGTGCAAGCGCCGCGCTCGTTGCCGCGTGTGATTCAAATTCCATCCAAATACAGCAACGGCAACCATGACTTTGTCATGCTGTCGTCCGTTATCCATGCGCATGTCGGCGATTTGTTTCCCGGCATGAACGTGACCGGCTGCTATCAATTCAAAGTCACGCGCGACAGCGATTTGTTCATCGACGACGAGGAAACCGACGATTTGCTGCGCGCTTTGGAGGGCGAATTACCGTCGCGCCGTTTTAGCGATGCGGTGCGCCTCGAGGTTGCGGACAATTGCCCGGATAATTTGAGCCGTTTTCTGTTGCAAAAATTCGACCTGCAACCCGGAGACCTGTATCAAGTGACGGGGCCGGTCAATCTTGGCCGCCTGATGGCGATTTGCGATCTGGTGGATCGCCCGGAACTGAAATTTGTCGGATTCACACCGGATATTCCGAAACGCTTGCTGAAGAATACGAATATTTTCGACGTGCTGCATAACGGTGATATTTTGCTGCACCATCCGTTCCAATCGTTTGCACCGGTCATCGATTTTCTGCGCCAGGCGGCAGCCGATCCGAATGTGTTGTCGATCAAGCAAACGCTGTACCGCACCGGTGCCGATTCCGCGATTGTCGAAATTCTGAAAGGTGCTGCGCGCGCCGGCAAGGAAGTCACCGTCGTCGTGGAATTGCGCGCGCGGTTCGACGAAGAAGCCAATATCGAACTCGCCAGCGAATTGCAGCAGGCCGGGGCGCATGTCGTGTATGGCGTGGTCAATTACAAAACCCACGCCAAAATGATCCTGGTTGTCCGCCGCGAAGGCCGCACGTTGCGCCGCTATATCCACTTGGGAACCGGCAATTACCATGCGCGCACCGCCCGGCTGTACACCGACTATGGCTTGCTGACCTGCGACAAGGCAATCGGCGAGGACGTCAACAAGCTGTTTCATCAATTAACCGGTCTGGGGCGCGCGGGCAAGCTGAAAAAATTGCTCCAATCGCCCTTCACCTTGCACAAAGGCATCCTGAATTACATCGAAAGAGAAATCGGCGCCGCCACCGCCGGAAAAAAATCCTGGATCATCGCCAAAATGAACGCGCTGGTTGATCCAGAAATCATCGCCGCACTATATAAAGCCTCGCAAGCCGGGGTCAAAATCGATTTGATCATTCGTGGCATTTGCTGCTTGCGCCCCGGCGTCAAGGGTATTTCGGAAAACATCACCGTGCGTTCGATTATCGGACGCTTCTTGGAGCATACGCGCGTTTATTATTTTTATAACAACGGCGAAGAGTTGGTGCTTTGCTCAAGCGCCGATTGGATGACACGCAACCTCCATCATCGCGTCGAAGTCTGCTTTCCGATTGAAGAAAAGCGCACCAGCGATACCGTCATCGAATACGGCCTGCAAAGCTATTTGACCGACAACACGCAAGCCTGGCTACTGCAAAGCGACGGCTCATACAAACGCCTGAAACCCGGCACAGCAAAACCGCGCTCGGCGCAGCAATTGCTGCTGGATCATTATTGCGACTTTCCGAGTAGACCGGTGGTTTCTTGATGAGCCGCCTAAAAATCTATTCGCTGCCGCCGCTCCGATTGAAAAACACAAAATGAAATGACCGAACGGAATTTAACGCTTTTCGGGATGGAAGCAGCAAAAGGGCGATGGGTATTTGTCGCGATTGGCTTATCGATCAATATTTGCCTGGGGGCGATTTATGCCTTCAGTATTTTCAGAAAACCACTGGAAGCATTGTGGGGAATCACGTCGAGCCAAAGTGGGTATCCATTCATGGTTTTTCTGGCGGTATTCGCGATGACGATGCCGCTTGCAGGCAGCCTGATGGCGCAATGGGGCCCCAAAAGAACGGCTCTGCTGGGAGGTTTGTTAGTAGGATCGGGCTGGATTGCAGCAAGCTTTTCTCCCGATATTGCGACCTTGGCCCTTTTATACGGCGTCATCGGCGGTATCGGGGTCGGCATTGTTTACGGCTGCCCGATTGCCGTGGTCGCAAAATGGTTTCCGCAACAAAGCGGTTTGGCGATTGGCTTGACGGTGATGGGTTTTGGCATATCGGCGTTGGCCATCGCGCCGCTCATGAAAGCGATGATCGATAACCCGGATATCGGCGTCCTGCATACGTTCCTCCATTTGGGAATCGCATTTTTGGTTGTCATAACGCTTTTAGCTCAGTTATTGCGTTTCCCGCCAAACGGATGGATGTCCGCAGAATCAACGACAACTTCGGCGGCAACAACTACAACGGCAGACCTTGGCAGGCGGGAAATGCTGAAAACCCCCAATTTCTATGCGCTGTGGGCCACCTACACCATCGGATGTCTGGCCGGATTAATGGCAATAGGCATAGCTTCCCCGGTCGGCACCGAAGTGGCCAATCTGGATGCGGCGACGGCAGCGCTTGCCGTTTCATTGTTTGCGGTATGTAACGGCTTGGGTCGACCCCTATTTGGCACCATCACCGACAGACTAGGCCCGAAGCATACCGCCATGCTCTCATTTGCCATGATCCTCGGCGCATCGCTGCTCGCGTCTTTTTTAGAACAAGGCGATACACTGCTGTACTTATTCACATTCTGCATGCTATGGCTATGCCTGGGCGGATGGCTTGCCATCGCACCCACCGCAACCGGAATCTTCTTCGGCAAGAAACATTACGCGCAGAATTACGGATTCGTGTTTACCGCCTACGGCGCCGGTGCCATCCTGGGAACATTGATATCTGGCAACATCAAGGACATCACCGGAAGCTATTTGGATGCGTTTCCCATCGTTTCCGGATTAGCGCTGCTGGGAATGCTGATTGCCGCATTCGGATTGAACACCGTCAAGCACCAACAAACCAGTTAAAAGCCGGTATGCAACAGCGTATTTGGACGACCTTGGACTTCCTATGTTGATACCGCTTTAAATTGGGGTAACTCCTAAACATGAATGGAGTTACCTCTATTAATTGCTGGATGCCATAGGATCATACCACTCAATAACAGATACTAAATACAATAAAAAACCCGCACTTAGGTGGGTTTTTAGATGTTACTAGATTTATTAAAACACTCAAATGGGACGGCGACTACCGAATTATATTATTAATTCATTGTTTATATTTATATTATTGCCACTTTAAAATCACAGTTACCCCAAAAGTTACCCCACACAAAATAATCTGTAATCTAATTTTAGGGGAGGTTTACACAATGACTGGCTGAACCTTCCAAATGCGAGTTTTAAAGTGCCGCCATTGATTTGACCCGCGATGCCCATCAATTTGATGGATCGTGAATCTGCCAAATCTGCCCCAAAGGGATGGAGTTATCGGTACAGTCAGTCTATGCTAATTCAACCGTATGAACC